>DYKA01000074.1 GCA_020722805.1 Vermiphilus sp. | reverse complement strand
AAACCCTTGATGTTCTTGTGCCTGTAAATATGAACGGGTTTAGGTGAATATTTACAATAATGATATTTGTATCAATTGATGAAAATGGCTATGGCCCTGTACTCGGACCACTGGTTGCAACCGGAATAGCAGCAACATCTGATGTAAATCATGGCTGGCCGCACGATATAATTGACAGCAAAAGGCTTTTTTCATCCCGCAATAGACTTGCTGTACTGGAAAAAATTGCCCTTTCCCTTTTCAGGATTGCATTCATGAAGATGCCATCAAGCACCCTTGACCTTTTTGAAAAACTACAACGCACAGAATGTCCCCAAACACAGGTATGCTGGGATAACCTTCCGCAGATCCCGATGGAAGTCTGCACCAATGAAATAGATAGATATATTGAGTATCTTTCTGTTTTTCTTGAAAAGCACAGAATCACCATAAAATCTCTGCATTCGCAGGTTCTCTGTGTTCGCCGGTTTAATGACCTGTGCAGAAAAAATTTCAGGAAGGACTACATAGACTACCTTCAGTTTGAAAAAATAATCCTCAGGTATCACAGGGCATTTGAAAACATTGTGGTTGCGTCGGGCAGGATTGGAGGCAGAAAAAGATATGTGGCATTCCTCAGGAAAAATCTGTCTGACTGGGAAATTTTAAAAAAACACGAAAACAACGATGTTTCCGAATATCTGTTGAAAAAAAACAATTCAGAAATTACCTTGAGATTTATCAAAGATATTGAAAAGAAATCATTTCTCGGGGTTCTTGCAGGTATATACGGCAAATACATTAGAGAGATGTTTATGACAGGAATAAACAGGTCTCTGGGAACAAAAAGGTTTATTTCCGGATATAGAGATAAATACACTTCCAAGTTCATACAAAACCTTCAAAGAAAAAATATACCACACAAAGATTGTATTTTGAGAATCAGGTGAGTTTTATCTTTCTGTAATTCTCATATGTCGGGTATGTGTTATAATGTGGTCAGCAATTAAAGAGAAATGTTTATGGGCCATGATAATTTGCTTTCATATGCTATCATAGGCGAAATCTCTGGAATCTATTTCTTCTTCAAGGGGTTCAAAACTCTTCGCAAAAAAAGACTGATCCAGAATGTGCCGAGTTCAACCGTGAGAGCAATCCCCATGGGCGAGGTTGAAATAAAAGGCAGGGCAAAGGCAAAACATCTCTTGAAAACTCCCATCTCAAATGTGCCATGTGTATTTTTCAGATATACGGAGGAAGAGTTCAGAAAGGTCGGAAATAGTTATAGATGGGTGAAGATTCTTGATACAAGAAGTGATTTCCAGTTTTGCCTTGCAGATGATACAGGTGCAGTCAAGATTGACCCTGCAGAGGCAGAGTTAAACCTTGTCAACAGGTATGTAAAAACAGAAGGAAAAATAAAGAAAACAGAATACTACATACTTGAGAATGAAAAACTATACGTATTTGGAAAAGCAAGGAAACTACCGTCTGTCAATGATATTGAAATGGAAATTGCTGAAAAAAAATTCAGGGAGATAATGGAAACCCCGGAAGAAAAAATTAAACTTGATACAAATCAGGACATGTGGATAGATGAGAATGAACTGGCCGAAACAAAGGAAAGAATAAGACAGGATGTCAGGAAACATCTGGCGAAAGATATTGAAGAAAAAAAGGACGAAGTCGTCCTGCCCCATCTTGAAAATGTAGTTATTGGAAAAGAAAATGGCTCACCATTTATTATCTCAACAATGGAAGAGGACTATCTTGTGAAACATTTGAAATCACAGATTGTTCTGATGGTATATGGTGGTGCTATTCTTATAGTTGGCTGTCTCTGGATAATTTTAAGATATGTTAACCAGATAACACTGAAATAGGAGGCATTATGGGAATAGTCGGATGGGTATTCGTGGGAATTGTCGTACTCGGAATCGTTATCTACTTCATCAGTATTTACAACGGCCTTATAAAAATGAGAAGGGATATTGATAAGAACTGGGCAAACATAGATGTTCTTCTTAAACAGAGGCACGACGAAATAGGAAAATTGATCAAGGTATGTGAAGGATACATGAAATATGAAAGGGAGACACTTGAAAAAATAACAACAATGAGAACACAGTATCTCAACACAGACAATGTTGATGAAAAAAAACAGATAGATAATCAAATAACAACAGCACTGAGGACAATTTTTGCGGTTGCAGAAAACTATCCTGAACTCAAGTCAAACAATAATTTTATTCAACTGCAAAACAGAATAAGTGAACTTGAAAATGAGATATCGGACAGAAGAGAAATGTACAATGAAAGCGTAAACATTTTCAACATAAGAATAAACCAGATACCTGACATGGTTGTGGCAAGAGTGATGGGATATGTTGAACAGAAATTGTTCTTTGTTCCAGAAGAAGAAAGAAAAGATGTAGAGGTAAGGTTTGAATTTCCAAAATAGCAGGAATGCACATTACTGCCAGTTTTCATAGCAGACGATCTGCTGTAGCGGTTTTCTTTTTTTCTCTTTCGGTGAATCAGCCGGATTGCCAAGCGGAGTGAATGCAATCGGTTCAACCCCCTGTGGTATCTTCAAAACTTTTTTTGCTTCCTGTGCATCAAAGGCACATATCCAGCATGTTCCGAGCCCGAGATTTGTGGCAGCAAGAATGATATGGTCCATTGCAATGGCGCAATCCACATCAACATGATTTTTCCCATCCCTGCGAACCCACGCAGCATTCACAATCCCGCAGATTACAAGAACAATCGGTGCCTGAACAAACCATTCAGCGGGATAGATTCTGTTAAGCTCTTTCTTTCTTCCCTCTGTATGTACAACTATTATCCTGTAAGGTTGCCTGTTTGCTGCAGAAGGTGCAAGCCGCGCTGCTTCAAGTATCCGGTTCAATTTTTCATCTTCAACAGGGTCTTTTTTATAGGCGCGAACGCTATACCTTTTTGCAATAAGATTTTCAAACTCCATATGCCCCTCCGTTTTAGATTAATCTCTTTCTCTTGCAATTCCTCTTTCTGAAGACCTGATGAACTCAATCAACTCGCAAATCTCTGGAATGTTTGAAAATTCTGCCAGCAATAGGTTAGTTGCCTCCTGAATAGTGAGATTTTTGCGAAAAATAATTCTGTATGCCTCATCAAGGGCAGAAATTACGGTGTCAGAAAAATGCCTCCTTTTAAGCCCTATCGTATTTATCCCGTGAGGCCTGGCCGGATGGCCGTCAGCGGTGATAAACGGAATAATATCCTTTGTTATTTTGGAACACCCGCCAATGATTGAGTGTTTACCCACCCTTGAAAACTGGTGTATGCCGACGAGTCCTCCTATGATTGCATAGTCGTCTATGAACACATGCCCTGCAATGGTTGCTGCATTTGCTATAATGCAGTTGTTTTTTATTATGCAGTTGTGCGCAACATGAACATATGCCATCAAAAGGTTGTTATCCCCGATAATTGTTGATTGGTTTTCTCCTGTTGCGGTATTAATTGTAACAAATTCACGTATCGTGTTGTTGTTGCCTATTTTTGCAAAAGATGGCTCACCTCTGTATTTCAAATCCTGCGGAGGATTGCCAATCGCCGCACCTGTAAATATTCTGCAGTTATTACCGATCTCAACATTTCCCCCTATATGAACCATCGGTCCAATAAAACATCCAGAACCAATCTTTGCGCTCCCATCAATAACAACAAAAGGGCATATTTCTGTGTTCCTGCCTATTTCTGCTTTGCGAGAAATAACTGCAGAGGGATGTATTGAAGGCATTGTGATATTAACCCTCAACAAGGGCAAACATCAAAACTGCCTCACACGCAACCTTATCATTAACAAACGCCTTGCCGTGAACCTGACCAACCCTGCTTTTAAGTCGACTGACCTCAACCTTCAAAACAAGCTGGTCTCCTGGTCTTACTGCACGTCTGAATTTTGCCTGCTCAATACTCATGAAAAATGCGAGTTTTCCCTGATTCTCCTTTTTGCTTAGCATCAAGACGCCTGCAACCTGCGCTATGGCTTCAACAATCAGAACTCCCGGCATAACCGGTCTTCCAGGGAAATGCCCCTGAAAAAACCATTCATTTACAGATATGTTCTTGATGCCGATAACCCTCTTGTCTTCCTCAAGTTCTATGATCCTGTCCACCAGGAGAAAAGGATATCTATGTGGAATAATTTTTTCAATGTCTTCGGTTTCAAGAACCGGTTTTCTCTTTTCAATCCCGCTGGCTGGTGTATAAACTGCACTGATCTTTTCCCTGTGAAACGCACTTTTAAGATTTTTCACCAGTTTAGTATTGAGAGTGTGTCCGCTTCTGATGCCTATGATGTGCGCCTTGAGAGGCATACCTAACAGTGCAAGGTCTCCAATCAAATCACAAATCTTATGCCTTACTGGCTCATTTGGAAACCTGAACCTATTGTTGATAACCCCTTTTTCTCCGATAACAACTGTATTGTTAAAATCAGAACCCTTACCGAGCCCGAGCATCTTCAGTTTTTCAACCTCTTCTTCAAGACAGAATGTTCTTGCAGGGGATATTTCCTTTACATAAAAGTCAGGATTAATCTCAAACGAAGCATACTGTGAATTTATAAAGGAATTTGGATAGTCAAGTGTGTATGATATCCTCAGGGTTTCGGAAGGAAGTGCTACAATATGAGAGGAATTATCAGAAATATAAACTGGTTCTTTTATCCTGAAAAAATTCTTTGGTTCATCCTGTTCAACTATTCCTGATTCCATGAACTTCTGAGCAAATATAAGTGCACTCCCATCAAGACCAGGACATTCATTACCTGTTATCTCTACAATGAGATTATCAATGCCAAGTCCGTATATGGCTGACATCAGATGTTCTATTGTGTGTATATGAATATTACCGTTGGAAATTGAAGAACGCCTGGGGAACTTTTCAACATCAAGAAGACAATCAATGTCAGCCCTTATGGCCGGGCTCCCGTCTATATCCTTCCGTATAAAGGTAATTCCTGTACCCGGTGGCGCCGGTCGGACAAGAAGAGAAACATTTTCACCTGTATGTAAGCCAATTCCTTCTATGGAAAACTGGCGCTCAATGGTCTTCTGCTTCATCTCTGTATTTTTGAAGTTTCTTTTCCAGCTGGGAAATCCGGTTTTCAAGCCGCCTGATTTTTTCAAAAAACTCCGGAGATCTACGGAGATAGGCAGCACATTTCATATCTTCCCATTTTTCTCTTGCAGGGAATCCCGAAACATTGGAATTGGCAGGCACATTCTTGGTAACTCCTGCCTTGCCTCCAATTATCGCATTATCGCCCACCTCTATATGTCCGATTAAACCTGCCTGTCCGGCGATAATAACGTTCTTGCCTACTCTTGTGCTGCCTGAAATCCCAACCTGCGCCACAATAATTGTGTTATCGCCTATGATTACATTGTGGGCTATCTGAACAAGATTGTCTATTTTCACGCCATTGCCGATGTATGTCTTTTCAAATCTTGCTCGGTCAATCGTCACGTTTGAACCAATCTCCACATCATCACCAATTTCAACTGTTCCTATCTGGGGTATCTTGTGGTGCACACCCTTCACTGTTGCAAATCCAAAACCATCCCCGCCAATCACTGTTCCTGAATGAATATTGACACGATTTCCTATTGTTATCCTCTCCCTTATTATCACATGAGGATAAATAAAGCAGTCGCTTCCTATCTTTGTGTAATGTCCAATGTATCCGCACGCACCAACAACTGTTCTATCGCCTATTACCACATTGTCTTCAATCACAGTGTACGGCTGGATTGAAACATCCTTGCCAAGTTTTACATTCTCTCCTATTACTGCGGTTGGATGTATGCCAGGTTTGAATTTAACCGGCTCGGGTCCTATCAAGCCAATAATTTTTGAAAATGCCAGGGTGGGATTTTCAACCTTTATAAGCGTAAGGTCTGAATTTATGGTATAGTGGTTATTCTGTGATACAATAACAGCGCTTGCCTGCGTTGATTTGAGCAGCACAAGATATTTTGGATTTGCAACAAAGGTTATGGAACCCTTTTTTGCTTCCTTGATACCGGAAACATCGGTAATCACAATATCCGGATCTCCGACTATTTCTCCGCCCACAAGCCGGGCGATTTCGCTAACAGTCATCTTAAACATTTCCTCTACTTTTTCTCTTCGTTCAGAAAATTAACAACCTGCTCTGTAAGGTCGGTTCCCTGGGGTCCGTAAAGCACCGCTTGATTGCTCAGTACAAAGTCATATTTTTCTTTTTCTGCAAAATTCTTTATTGCCGTTTGTATTTCTTTCAGCCGTGCTTCAATAAGCTGAGCCTTTTTTTCGTCAAGTTTTTGATTTGCCTGACCAACAAAATTATAGAATTCCTGCTGCAGTTTTTGAATCTCCTCCTCTCTCTTTTTCTTTTCCTCAGGTTTCAGAACATCTTTTTGTTTTTCATATGTTTCCTGCATTTTTCTAAGTTCTTCCTGTTTTTTGGCTATCTCTTTCTGCTGAAGTTCCTTCTCCTTTTCAAACTCATCCCTGCTTTCTGCAGTTTTCTTATACTGGTCAAAAACTACCTCAATGTTTACATATCCAAACTTTAACGGACGCGGGGCATCCTTTGATGCAACAGCGGAAAAAACATAACCACTCATAAAACTTGCAGCAATCGCCAGAAAACACAACCTCGCAAAAACTTTCATGATATCTCCTTTTGTAAACATCTCAAAATCCCATAGTGAACCCTATGTGGAGCCGTCCGCGGTCCTGATAGGATTCAGGATTTATTGCCCAGCCGTAGTCAACCTGTATGGGTACAGGCATAATTGGAACCTTAATCCTCAATCCTATGCCGGCACCCTGCTTCAAATCTCCAAAATCAAAATCCGTATCCCAGACATTACCTATATCGTAAAAGATAACTCCCCACAAAATCTCACTTTCTTTCGTTAAAGGATACAACAATTCCAGATTTTGTGCAAATATTGCCTGACCCCCGAGATAATACTTCTGGTCTGCGCTTCTCGGTCCAAGCTCCCTTTCCGTGTATCCCCTGACAGTGCCTATACCGCCTCCAAAAAATCTTTCATAAACAGGAACCTCTTGAGAGGATTTAAGTTTATTAATCTTACCTGCATATGTCTTGCTATGAAACACAAACCGTCCGAGATTCCTGTAATAATTATTCTCAGCTGTTGTCTTAACATAATCAATGTCGCTGCCAAGAACAGAACCAGCATATTCCACTGCCAGCTGAAGCATATCGCCATTTTTTGGCATAATCTTTCTGTCAAGATTTTGAAATCCAAACGTTGTTGTTAAACTATTGACCCTTTTGCTGCCTTTTTGACTTTTAAATTCAGGAATATTTATATCTGATAGTTTTACATCATCAGTCATCAATTTGAAATCAAGTGAGAGGTTATCCCATCTTCTGCCAATTCTTATATCAAATCCATTGTGTTTTTCTGTGTAATCGTCCCAGTTCCTTGTTGTGACAAAAATATCCGGCCCAAAAGAAATCGGTCTATCAAAAAGATATGGCTCGGTAAAACTCAGCAGGAAGTTTCTTGTTATTCCTCCAATCTGGGATTCAAGCCGGATATGTTGACCCGCGCCGCGAAAATAAGGCGGATCAGAAATATCAAAATTCCTCTGCTCAAGACTTATAAACCCGATTGCATTTTCAAGAGAACTATAACCCGCACCAAAAGCAAAAATACCGGTTCTTTCCCTGTCCTTCACCTTTACATTAATGTCAACAAGTTTCTCATCTTTTGTGGGCTCCGGCATTATTTCAATCTCATCAAAAAACTGAAGGTCTGCAAGATTATTAAAACTTTTCTCTATCTTTGTTCCTGAATATGCATCTCCAGGATAAATAACAAGTTCCCTGCGAATAACCTTATCTTTTGTTATAGTATTGCCTGTTATGTTTATTTCATTAATATATGTCTTCTCGCCTGGTTCAATCACAAACTCTATGTTCATTTTTGAATCTTTTATAGCAGGAATTGACAGGATACCGGGCTTGATATATCCTGCATCAGAGTACATACGACTTATACTCCTTTGTGTTTCCTCAAATTTCTTCTGTGAGTAAACATCTCCTTCATGATAGGTAATACTCTTCTCAAGACGCTTGATATCAAAAATCAGATTCCCTGAAAACTTTGTGCTCCCGAAGAAAATTTTTTCTCCTTCATCAACAGAAACATCAATCCTTATTAAATTATTCTCAACCACTGTTGACGCCGTTGCTTTGCAGTCAGGATAACCATTGTTATGGTAGAAATCCTCAATCCTTTTAATATCATCGTTGAGGGTCTCCGGCTTAAATGTCCCTGTAATAAATGGCATTCTTCTCTGTTTTATTTTCATCTTCCTGCGCAGGGTGTCTGAACCGAAGGCATTGTTGCCAGAAAAGTTTATCCTGCCCACATTAAGTTTTTTTTCGCCTTCCTTTATATTGAACTTCACAGCCACACGGTTTCCTGTGAGAACCTGAGTAGTGGCTGAAATATCACTAAACCAGATTCCTTTTTCATCATACTTTTCTTTTAACTGCAAAACCGCCTTGTTCAGCAGTTCTTCGCTGCAATAATCTCCCTTTTTTATGCCTGCGATCTTTTCCAGTTCCGCTTTCTTAAAGTATCTTGACTTATCAAATCTTATTTCCTCAACCTGAGGATTTTCTGTCAGTTCAATGCTGACCGCCAAACCTTTTTCTGTCCTGTTCACCTCGTATTTTGCTGAAGAGAAATAACCTGTTTCCATCAGGGTTTGAATGTCTTTTTTCAACGTTTGTTCATCAAAAATCCCGCCCTGTTTTGTCTTCATCATTAACATTATTCTTGTCGTTGAAACAGTGATATTACCCTTTATATTAATTGAGGTGATGCTGTCCTGGGCATGCAGAAAAACCGGCAAAGAAAAACTAATCAGAAGAAGCAGGAGTCCTGTTAGACGCGGCAGTGACATGTTTTTCTCCTCCTATGTTAAAAGTCAAAAAACTCTCCTATGTTAAAAGTCAAAAAACTCTACTCTAAAGACTTATGTTTTCAAACAT
>DYKA01000073.1 GCA_020722805.1 Vermiphilus sp. | reverse complement strand
AAGATAGAGAGGATAAGGGTTTTTTGGCTGATATTCCTTATGTCAGAACTTCAGAACTGACCTTCAATTAACAATTAAAAGTGGACTCTTTTTCACCCCCAAGAATGGGGGATTTGTGGGTTGATAAGCAAACGATTTGTAGATGAACAAGTAAGGGAATTATTAGAGAAGTATATCACTGTTAAAAATGACGACCTAAATTTAGTGCACTTTTAATTGTTTGCTAATATCCAACCAGAAAGAAATTACCGAACAGATATCAGGACTCAACTGCTGATTGTGGTATAATGGTAAACATGAAAAAATCTGCGATTGTTTTTGATTTTGACGGTCCACTGGTGAGCAGCGGATGGGACAAGGCGATTCATATTCTTTTTTCTTCTTTTGTTGCTTGCTGGGATACAGGATTTAGAAAATTCCTTCATCCTGATAATCTTGAGATAGACATCAATAAAATGATTCACGGTCTTGTTAAATACCCTGGCGCACCAAGATTCCAGCAGCTGTCAGCAGTTGTCAGCTGCATTGTAAGAAATATCCCGGAAGCAGTGAAAAATCCCTGTGAACTTGGTGTGGACGAAGAACTTCAGAAAGAATACGAAAAACTTCAGAAAAGGTATAATGAATTTTATTCTGGATTAAATGAAGCTGCCGCAAGATTATTCTGGAGGCCACTACCATCGGTAAAAAAGGTTATTGAACTGCTTTCAAAGGATTATGACCTTTATGTTGCCTCTGGAATTATTCAGGAAATTCTTGAAAGGGACTTTGACCACTATAACTTTGACAGGAAACTTTTCTCAGGCATAAGAGGCAGTGATTCTGCTGGAACCATTGATAAGGCAGAGATATTGAAACAAATAAAAAATAACGGTTATCAGGATGTTCTTTTTATCGGTGATTCAAGCAGGGATTTAGAATACGCAAAAAAGGCAGGGGTAAGGTTTTTCAGGATAAGGACCGAAGATGATTATGCAAGATTAATGAACCAGATTAAAGATGGACTTCCTGATGAACAGAATGTCTGGGAATATACCGTGCAGGAACTTGCAATTATCAAATCAAAGGTTCTTTTTCTTATGAAGGCATACGCAAGCGGGAAAAGACCATCATACGATGAACTCACAACCTGGATAAACACCGGAAGTTTTTCTTCCTGACTCTGTATGCCTGCAAGGGTTCTTATATCTTAAGTGGAGACCTTTCTATGATACCTTTTTCCAGTGGTTTGTTTTTCACCACCTCATTCGGTCCATAAAAACCCTTGCTTATTCTGCAAAGAGAGTAAAAGATGGTATTGGGTCCTACTAATACACCTGGGTCTGAAACAGAGTTGCAACCAACCTGAGAATAATCCCCAAGTATAATGCCAATCTTTGGTCTTCCGATGTCATATTTTTTCTCATGCAGCTCAATCACAACATTTTTCTTTCCAAATATTCCAGCATATATTCCGAGATTCGCTGTTGTTGCCTGATTCCCAAAATGGGTGGCATAACCGCAGATGCTATCCCCAACATAAGATGGATGCGGAAAGTTTGACTTATCCATCATTACCCCATTCTTGATTTCTCCGCGGAAAGTACCATTGTTGCCTATAATAACATCTCCCCTAAAATATGCCCCCTGCCGTATTTCATTTTTATTCCCTATAATCGTTGGTCCTTTTATTCCAACACCTGGCTCAATAATGTTGTCTTCCCCTATGTAAATATCACCTTCATCAAGAAAGATATTAGCCCCGACAACACAACTTCCCTTTCCAACAAACAATGCAAATTTCTTATCTTTGAGAGAACCCTTTATAAAGGACGGCTCAAAGATTGCACCGCCTTCAACATAAACATTAAAATCCCCAATGCATCTTCCCTTGAAATCCTGCGGATGCAATTCTTTCACCGCACTTGACTTTTTCTTTTCCTGAAGAGATTTTTGAATCCATTCACATGCATAGGGGTGAATTGCTTCAAGCACAGATATCACTGAATTTATTTCCGGTCTTTCAAAAAGGTCCTGATGTCTGAATGCATATTTCTTAAAATCAAAATAGAAAGAAACTTTTAATCTTTCCGGCACTTCACCCAATGGCAGGTCTTTCAATTTTATTATTTCTCCTGACATGTTTTTCTCCTGTGTTATGGTTTGATTATAATACGAATGACAGAAGATTTCAATCATTGTATAATCCCTCTGAACAATAAAAAAACGGAGGCAAGAAATGAAAGGGAAAATGCTGGTTGTGATATTTCTTGTGTTTGCTGTATCAGGGTTTTCGCAGGAAATGGAGAGGAAGCAAATGTCTCTGACAATTTACAATCAGAACTTTGCCCTTGTCAGGGATGTGAGAACAGTTCAATTAAAAGAAGGCCCCAATATTGTGAAATGCTTTGACATCGCAGCAATGATAGAACCTGCAAGTGTTTCTTTCAAATCAATAACTGCGCCTGATAAATGTCATATCATTGAACAAAACTTTGAGTATGACCTTGTCAATGCAGACAAACTTCTGAAAAAATATTTGGACAGGAAAATCAAAATCCTCACAAAGGACAACAATACCTATTCAGGCTATCTATCAAGCTATGATTCAGGTTATCTTGTCCTTGCTGAACAGCAGGGAACCGGTCCTGTTTTTATGGTGAACAGGGAAAATATCAGAGATATTGAATTTCCACGGATTCCTGAGGGTCTGATAACAAAACCAACCCTGGTCTGGAATATCTCAAGTTCAAAAGCAGGTCAACATCTTGTTGAACTTGGCTACATAACAAACGGAGTAAACTGGCAGGCAGATTATGTTGCAACTGTTTCAAAGGATGAAAAAAGTATCTCCCTTAATGGATGGGTAACACTGGATAACAGAAGCGGCACTGATTACGAAAACTCAGAGATAAAACTGATGGCAGGGGATGTAAGAAGGATGCCTGAGCAGCAGCCAGTACCGCGTGCACTGGCAATAGAAGCAAGAGCAATGGTAGCAGGCGCACAGTTTGAGGAAAAAGAATTTTTTGAGTACCACCTTTATACACTGCAAAGAAAAACAACATTGAAAAACAATCAAACAAAACAGATAACACTTTTTTCGGCACCTGATGTCAGTGTTGAGAAAACCTATGTCTATGAGGGTGCACTCTATCGCTGGTATTATTTTGACAACTGGCAGAAACAGCAGTGCAACAAAAAGGTTGCTGTGAAACTGGAGTTCAAGAATGCGGAAAAAAATGGGGTTGGAATACCCTTGCCAAAGGGAAAGATAAGGATATACAAAGCAGATACTGATGACACACTTCAATTTGTTGGAGAAGACCTTATTGACCACACACCAAAGGATGAAAAGATTGTACTTTCTCCCGGAAATGCATTTGATATTGTTGGAGAAAGAAAGATTACTGACCATAAAAAGATTGCTCAGAATATTTTCAGGGATACTTACGAGATTAAACTGAGAAATCATAAGAAAGAGCCAGTTATTGTTAAGGTGATTGAAAAGCAATTCGGGGACTGGAGTATTATTCAATCAAGCCAGCCGTATACAAAAAAGGACTCCGAAACAATAGAATTTGAGGTGAAGATTCCACAAAATGGAGAAATCGTTGTAAACTATACATCAGAGTATAAGTTTTGATTTTTTTATCTAACCTGCAAAAAATGGCAGAGGGCAGGGGATTAAAATCTCTCCGGGGCTTTTTGTGAAAGAGGGAAAAAGGGAGCACATCCTGTGAAAAACAGAGAAATAACATCTTCATTGTTGTTGTTGCACAGGAAGGTCTCAAAATACCTGAAAAAACAAGAGGTTTTCAGAAAGCTTGTCAGAATCATCAGATCTCTCGTAAGATGTGATGACTGCGCCATCATATTTATTGAAGGCAAAGATATCAGTGTTGTTGCTGATGGGATATTCAAGAAAGAGATGAGTTCAACCGAATGGAGCCAGTCAATCAAACCGGTAAGATATATTCTGAAAACAGGCAAAAGTATAATAACAGGAGACATTGCGAAAAGCAAATTTAAGCCATGTCTGCCAGTGAATCGTTCAATAAATTCCCTCCTGTATGTGCCTGTAAAAATCAATGGAAAGGTATCAGGGATTATTCAGATTGACTCAAGAAAGAAAAACGCCTTCACAGAAGATGATTTGAATTTTACCAGACTTATTTCATCAGAGCTTTCTTCTATTCTTGAAAGAAGCATTCTTTACTCAAAGGTTGAGGAACTATCAATCAAGGACCAGTTGACAGGATGTTTTAATTATAGAAGTCTGTATTTTGACCTGAAAAAGGAAATAGAAAGATGCAGGAGATACAAGAAGAATTTTTCAGTCATAATGATGGACATTGATAATTTCAAAAAATACAATGATACTTTTGGACATCAAAAGGGGGATAAACTTCTGAAAAAGGTGGCTGAAGCAATTCGTCAAAAATGCAGGAAATCAGACATTCTGTACAGGTATGGCGGAGACGAGTTTGTGCTGCTTCTTCCCGAAACATCAGGAGAAGGAGCAGGAATATGTGCAGGAAGGATTGAAAAAACAATTGACAGTATGAATAGGAAGATTGACAAAAATACAAAGATTACAATCAGCACAGGCACTGCAAGTTTTCCTGAGGATGCTTCCTCGCCAGTTTATCTTATGAGGGTTGCTGATAAGGCAATGTATGGAAACAAACTAAACAAAAAGAATGCGGCCTGAAGACTATTTGTTTTCACACTCCTGAATTTTTTTCAAAAGTTTCTCATGCAATGCTGGATTTGTTGAAACAGCAACATCAAGAACTGTCTTAACATTATCGCTGCACCTAACCTTATTGCCTTTGAAATCAGTAACGACTACCTCTGCCTTTTCTGCTATAAAGATTCCGGAAAAAACATCCACAAATGGCTGCTTCATGGCAAAATAAACATCTATTTTGCCTTCTGCAACATCAACAAAACCATAAGGTCCGCCATTGGGAAGAAAAAACTTAAATGGCAGAAAAAGATCTCTGTATCTGTCGACAAGAGGTATGAGAAACTTCTTTGGCTTCATTGCATATGACTCAATGCTTGCACCATCCATATCCAGCACATCAGGCCTTCCCATCTGCTGCCGGTATTTTTTGTCAAGTTTCACTTCCTTTGAGATTTTCTCGCCTTCTATGTCTGCAAGAAATGCGCCATTTTTATCTGCATATGCAATCTTGCCACTAACGCAATCGCCAACACAGCAGCAAACAGGATTGAAATTTTTGTCGTAGAAGGCAAGAGAACTGTACCAGAAATCTTTTATTCCGTGCTTAAAGAGATAACTGCCATCAAACGGGTCGCATACTACATAAAGCAAATCACCAGGGCGACCTGCATTAATCTCAACCCTTCCTGCTTCTTCTGAAAGGAGAACAAATGGTTTTCCCCATTGTTCAAGTCGTTTCCTGTAGGTGTTTTCTGTGTCCTTATCAACCTTCAAAATATCAGGGTCCCAGCTCTTGTATTCACCCAATCTCTTTTCAACCTCTTCCCATCCGATATTTTTTTCGCTTAATTCATTCACAATATCAATCGCTTCTGCAACCATTGCAAGGTTGCGCGCAAGAATTTCATCCTTGTTTGAGAAATTTTCCAGTCTTTTCTTGAAAACCTCATCTGACATATCTCCTCCTTCCTGTTAGACCTCATACTGACAGATTTCCGGGTTTTCCGGCCAGATTCCGCCGTCTTTTTCGCTTGTTCTCTGCCAGCAATAATATAATCTTTTTTCAGGAAATGTGCAATTCGTCAGGAGAGTATAACCAACAGTTCCCTGATTCGGATGCGGTTTCAAACCATCTTTTCTCAGACCCTCTGGAAATCCTGTCGTAAATAATTTTATGACATCGCGGGATTTCGGATTTCTGCTGAGTTTTTTGAGTGTCTCCCTCAACATCAATTCAAGTTTATAACAGATATTCCAGAATAGTGCATCAGGTCCATCTTCAGAAAGATTAAACAACGCTCGGTACAGATTTCTTTTTTCTTTCTGGTATTTCCCCTGAGGTGAGTTTGGGTCTCTGCATACCATGCCGCTGATATGTGTAAAACCTGCTTGTGGATCAGCAGGAAAAACCTCAAAGTAGTTTCTGCTGCACTTTTCAATTGCAATTGCATTGTAATTTTTATCATAAATCACTATATTACTTCCGCCCCAGAAAACAGAGTACTTTTTCAAAAAATCAACTGCCGAAGGTGTATTAGATGCATAAAAATTAACCATCTGCATCACAGGCAAAGGAAAAATTTCCTCTGGTTCATCATCTATGTGAAGGCCTGAACCTACTCCATCAATGACAAGGTTTTTATTGTACCAGGGTGCCTATGAGATTGGTGCTGTACGTGGAAGCGGTTTGTATGGCTTCCAGTATGTAACTGGGTCGTCAACATTTTTTATGTGCATTGTGCCCATATCTGTTTCAGGAAGAAAGGCTACCCTGCATTTTTCGTCTGAAGATTTTTTTCTTACCCCGAACTCCCTGTACCCGCGAAAGGTCAGATAATCACCGGTACTTCTCAAAATTGCTATTTGCTGTTCATTCAAATTTGCCAGTTCCATCAGATGTCTGTCGCGATCAAGCACATAATAAACCCATTCTCTTGCTTCAGGATATTTTGTAAAGGAAGGAATTCTGGAAGTGGCTTCCCTGTAGTATCCTACAACACCTGGTATGATATCCTGCCTTTTGATCCACGGGGCGTCTGCAACAATCCTTTCTATTCCTGACTCAAGATAATAATGTCTGTCTCCATTTATTCTTTCTGCTTCCTCTTTCGCATCAACCAGAGGATCTGGCAATCTTTTCATGTTCATATTTCATTCCTGTTGTTTGTCTTCTTTGATATGAAACTTTTCACCGCCTTACAATAATTGCATCCGCAACATCAATCTCAAAACTTAGTTCAGATTTATTTTTTTCAATATTATATTTTATGTTGAGTGGCTTCCCGCTGGCAAGCCCTGTCCATATCCTTTTTCCGGCAAGGTTCTGTTTTATTTCAATCAGAATCCTTAACGGTTTGTTTCCGCTCCAGTTTATAACAGGAATTACCATATCATTTCCATTTTCTATTATTGTTGTTTCTATAAAGCCAGCTGGTTTCCCGTCAATCTTTGCCACCATATATAATTCTTCAGTAAAAGCGGACCCGATTAAATTCCCGATGGTTTCGTTGAAATCTGCCGGAATGAAATGAGCCATTGCATCATCAGTTGAGCCCCTGTCAACGGGTTTCATTGGTATTGCTGGTTTGAAAAAGCTCAGCCCTGGCAGGAATGCACAATAGATTATTTTGCCCCTGCCACGGTTGATCTGAACAACAGCAGGGGAACCATCTGAAAATCTTCCTGTTACACTGGAATCTGCCTGGGTTGTGATTTTGCAGATTGCACCAAACACTGGAATTGAACATTTTTCTCCATTTATCTCAACAATTTCTTCCAGTGGTTTTGCAAAGGGAAGGTCCTGCTTAATATATTCTATTCTGCTTTCAGTTGTTTCTATGGTCTTACCTTGCTCAAAACCCAGCAACGCAGACATTATTGAGTTTCTTCTGTTGTATTCATCAAACATTCCTGCCCCTGCTGTCATAAAAAGAACTCCGCCACTTTGCACCCATTCTGCAATCTTTTTTGAGGCAGGAATAGAAACATGCCTGTCTGTTAGGAAAAGCGTACTGTATTTGTTCAGTGTTCCTTCAATGGCATCCTGTTCAACAATAAAGTCAAGAGGTATCTGGTTATTTCTCACTGCAATATAGAGAGACCTTTTCCCGGCGGCAAAAGAACCTGCATTATCAGACCATATGTCTGCTGTTTCACTGAACCACAAACCTGCTTTTGCCTCTCTTACGATTCCTCCCTGAACAATGTCCTCAAAAAGTCCGTATTCCCTGAAACTTCTCAATACTGTCTCAAACATTTTCTGACTTGAGACATGATTTTCAGTGTATGCCATCCATACAGGATGAAATTCAAAAAGATTGATAATCTTCATTCCGTGCGCAAGAGCACCATAGAACTGTCTTTTCCACATATTCGGTGTGTTTCCAGGCCAGTGAGGCATTACATAATAGTGTATTTTTCTGTCAGGTTTTCCTCTGATGCCAGCCCTGAATAAATCAAGGTTTATCTCATTCATCTGCGGACTGCCAACAGGAACCTGCCAGATATAGTCCTCTGCCCATGGCATTGTAAGACCATCTTCCCTGAAACAATTGACCCACTGGAATACCTCACCAAGATAGGCATGTTCATAGCCACCGTGGTGCGGTGAGAAATTCGCTCCAATTCCTGCATTCGGCAGATAATTTCTCAAAACATCTGTAAGTTTTTTTATTTGTTGTATACCATAGTGGTGCTGGTATCTTTTTGACCAGTAAAATAAAACCGGTTTTTCGTCTTTTATTTTTGGGTCAGGATTATAGATGATATTATTCCAATCGCCAGAGGGGTCAATATCTTCGGGATTAACTGACTGGTTTTTAAGATATTCAATGAAGGACTTTCTTGCCTCATTTGCGGGTGGCGCAGGCAGTCCTATCTCATCTCCAAGGCTTACTATCTGGAGTGATTTCCTCTGCTGTTCGCTTAAGTTTTTGCAGAGATGTTCAAGTTGCGATGGGTTTTTTCCACGCCAGTCAACACCAACATCCTGCTTTTTGCAGAGCCCGTAAAGGTCAAAAAACTCCTTTATGTTTGTATATGCAAGAATCAATGTTTTCTCAGGAATTTTTCCATATATTTTTATCCTCTTAAGATTTTCAATCAGATTTCCTGTTGCCTCCTGCGGTGTAAGGATTTTTCTGCAGTATCTTGTATCAGCAAAACCAACAAGATTAAGGGTGCCTCCTTCTTTTAATGTAAACTCTCTGATTTTTTCTATTTTCCCTGATGCATCCCTGAGTCCAAACTCAATAGTACAGGAACCGGTTGTGGTAAATCCCCACTGTCCGTCATTCAATGTGTCCATGGTTGAACCCACTTCTATCCAGTCTGTCATCTGACCACTTTCAATTGAAACATCCAATGGCTTCCAGTTTCTCATATGAACCCAGTAAGGAGAATGCTGCTGGAACGGACCTCCCGGGAAAGACAAACTCTTTACGGTTATTTTATCTTTTCCTGTATTATTTATTCTCAT
>DYKA01000072.1 GCA_020722805.1 Vermiphilus sp. | reverse complement strand
TTTCAGATAAGAATGAAACCTTTCAAGGTTTTTGGATTTTCGTTTACATACTTAAAGACAGATGGAAAATACCATCCAGGTTCATCAGAAAGCCCGAAAGCAACCATATCTTTCACATCATAACCAGCATCAATATACTGCCTTGCAATATCCTGTGCCCATTTCTTGATTGCTGTGTCTGATGTTTCTTTTTCATCAAAATCAAATGCATATCCTGGTGGATTATAAACTGCCCATGTAATCTTGTTGATGCCTGTCTGAAGCATAAGCTGTCTCAAATTCTTATCAGGAGGCATCAAGAGAACATTGACACCAAGTTTTGAAAGATTGTCAAGACCCTGTTTCCAGTCGTAAAAATCACTGTCTCCCCCAATGAACCTATCAACAATAAGAAGTTTTCTCAGGTCTTTTAATTTCTCCTATAGATTCAGCCGCTTTATTAATATGATGCCAGTATTTATTGTTGTACTGCGCCATTGTGCCCATCTTTGTTATGCCGTCTTCTTCCCATTGAAGAATGCCAACATTCATTGCGCCGGACCCAGTAAAAAGCGCCTGTCCTGAGTATTGTTTGCTGTCAACCTCACACTCAAGATATATCTTTGTTTCAGGAATGGACGGAACCATGCGGATATGAAACACAAGAGGATATCTGCCGAGATAAAGATTCGGATATTGTTTTCTTATTGCATCAATGCCCGCATTATCAACCTTTGTCCATTCACTCCAGACATTCTTATCAACATAAAAATTGACCTTTGTTCCATCAATAACAACCTGAAACCTGCTTGTCTGCTGCGATGCTGCAGGAGGTTCAATCTTCACCCTAAATGAGAATTCTTTGCCGTATGAAAAAGCGCTGATACACCAGAAGCCAAACACAAGCAAAAAAATACTCAACACATTTCTAAACATTCTTCCCCCTTTTTTCAAGTTTTTTCTTTATTATATATGCTGCTTTTTCTCCTGAAAGAAACATTCCACCAAAGATTGCACCCATTCTTGGAGAACCAAAAATAGCGTTTGCTGCCATACCGCATACAAAAAGTCCAGGATAAACCTCTTTTGTGTTGTCCACTATCTGTTTTTCTCCTTCTTCTGCCCACATTGATTTTTCTCCAGCAACAGAACCAGTTGGAGTGATCAGTTTCTGGCCTATTTTCCTCTCAACAATTCTGCATATCTCTGCATCGTGACCAGTAGCATCAACAATAAATTCTGATTTTACTGCAAGGGGATCAACATGAAGTTTTGACCAGACAACTGAACTCCAGTTAATCACAACTCCACAGATTTTGTTTTCCCTTACAACAATATCCTCAACACTCATCAAATTAAATATTTTTGCACCAAGTCTGACCGCTTTATAACAAAGAGCAGAAACGGTTTCAATGGAACCTGCGGCATATAGTTGTTCATTATATTTTCTGACAGAAATCCCAAGTTCTTCAAAGATATTTAGAACATCTTTTTGAATAACAATGGTGTTAAACATCATACCACCGCCTGGCATACCACCGCCTGCCCGAAGATGCCTTTCAAATACAGCAACCTTGAAACCTGATTGCACCAATCTGTACGCACACATCATACCAGAAGGTCCTGCCCCAATCACTGCGACATCAAGGTTTAAACTGTCAAGAAAATTTTTTGTAAAGTCCTCTATAATGATTTTTGAAATATCCATCTCATCCATATGAAACTCCTTATTTTGAATCTTTATCAATAACTTCAGCAGGAACCAATAGTTCAGAGGGATTTCTTGCAAAACATGATGGAATTGTCATAAAAACGCAGACACCAGTACCACTTTGGATTTTCCATATTTTTCCATCCTGACCTTTTTCAACAGGTATGTTGAAGTATGTGGTTGTTCCTGTAAGTGAATACACCTTTTCCCCTGAACTGTCAATCACATCCCCATACCCATTTGAAAAGCCACCGATTGTTTTTGTGCCTTTTGGAACATAGAAAATAAAATTCCATCTTCCCATAATATGAGGTTGTTTATCAAGTGCCGTAATGATTGTCACCGGCATCCTGTCAACCCATGAAAGTCTTGTTCCTGCCATCCTGTCTGATATTTCAATCCGGTGAAGTCCCCGGTATTTTGTTTTTAATGTGATTTCATGCTCTATTCCGTCCGGCACAACATTTGCCTGATCTACACAGGTCAGAAGTTTTTGTTCAGCAGGATAGAGAAGTACATTGACATCTCCCCTGTCTTTATAGATAAGACCACCTGTCACTTTTAATCTTATCTCCGCGGGTGTCTTATCAACCCAGATGTAATACGTGTTTGTCCCCCTTGTCGCAAATACCGGTGTATCAACACCTGTTTCCTGAGAGATTTTTAGTCCTGCTGCCGGTACAAGTTTCATACTGAAGGATACCGGGGTAAAGTCAATGAGTTTGTTTGTAGAGATTCCTTCATCAATGATTTTTTGTATTTCTGTTTCAGTAAAAGGAGTGCTATTTTTCCACGGATTTTTGCCTTCAGGCACATTCCATTTTGCCTCTTCTGGTACCTTCACACTTTTGTCTCTGTTTGGAAGGTCTCTATATAGAGCAAGGGAATGGATCATCATTGTATCTTTTATGCGATAAGCAAATTTTATCACTTCCTCAAATGCTTCCTGGCGTTTTTCTCCTCTGGTTTCTGAATATTTCTTGAAAAGTTCAACATATCTTGTGTAAAGAATAAGGTCGTTAATCCTTGATTGGACAATTTTATCCTGCGTTTTTTTCTTTGCTTCTGCAAGGGTTCTGTACATTTTTCCAATTAGGTCTTCTGTTAATAAGGGTTTATTATCTCTGTCTATCAATGCATAAAATTCTTTCATTTTTTCTTTTGCTGTACCAAACATCTTTTCAAAAAAGTCATTCTTTAATTCATCTATTCTTTTTGCTTCATCCACATCCCATAATACCCTTGATGCGATATAATAGCCGAGTCCATTTGGTCCCCAGTTATCACTGGATTCTGCTGATAAAAATCTCACTCCATTTTTATGAAAATCAACAATACTCTGCGCAAGTGATTTTACTCCTGATGCTTTTGGGGAACCTGGTAGATCCCTGTCCCAGACATTCACACCGTAGTATTCCCTTATTCCAATTACTGCTCCTTTTTTGTTCCATCCTTCTATTAACTGGTCAACTGTATAGCCACCTTTTACAAATGCAGTTGCCACACTAATAATAACATTGGGGTGAACCTTGATGCTTGGTGGTGGAGAATGCAGGTTATATGCATACATTCCGACATACTTGCTTTTGCCGAATTTTTTTGTTATTGCATCTGCAACCTCATTGGCAAGTGTTAACGCTCTATCAGATATACTTCCCATCTTTGCGCATTCTTCACATTCACACCAACCACCTCCATCGCTGGGTTCCATTGATATTGAGTCCATCTCAGGGTTTTTTTCAAATTCTCTTATTGCGTAATCAACTACAATCTTCCTTAAGTTAGGATTTGAAATACAAAATTTTGATGATTTCCTTTCTCCATTGACAAGTCCCAGATATTCAGGATGTTTGTCAAACTCTGCCCTGTTCCTTGAAATAATATGCTCATAGGCATGACCTGTATTTAAAATAATACTGCTTACTGCCCTGTTCTTCTTGCACCAGTTGTCGTATGCCGGCTTGTTTTCGCTCCAGGTACCATAACCATATCCTTCTTGAATAGTAATCGGGTATTTCCACACTATCAACATTTATTGAAAGGTCTTCCTGCTTTGGAACATATTCCCACTTTGAGGCCGGGAAAAATTGCCTGTAACCTATCCTGTATAATAAATCCCAAACTGCATCCTCAACCGCTGTATCTGTTGCTCCTATCAGATATATTCCTGATTTGTGAGACCTTAATATATAAAGTTCCTGTTTGAATGGATTTTCTTCCAGTTTTTCTTTTTCTGAAAATTTTAGTTCAGGAAAATCTTCAAACCTGCCCACTGCAATTTGTGTCTTGCCATTACCACTGATAACCTTAAACCTGCAGTTTGCAACCTTTCCAAGGTATTCAGCAAGTTCCTGTGCTGCTTGCTTTACTCTTACAGACGCACTTTCAGATATTACTATGTCTGTAAGGGCTATCCTTCCCTTTGCAACCTTAAAAACCTCTCCACAATAACATACTGAAACAAATAGAAATATTATTCCTGCAATCTGAAAGAATTTCTTGATTTTTTTCATTTCTTTATCCCTTATGCTTTAACAACATTCCTGTATTTTTTTTTGTACACGTTTCTTGTATCAATAATAAGACAACCTGCAGACAAAAGGAGTTTATAATCAATACATGAATGGTCTGCAGCAATTATACATGCGTCATAACTTGAGATTGTTTTCCTATTAAATTCCACCGAGTAAATTGGATGAGAAATCTGACGACTACTGACAATCTTCGGGATGTAAGGGTCATAATAGTCAACCTTTTTCACATTTTTTTCTTCAAGGATTTTCATTATTTTGATGCCTGGGGACTCACGGGCATCATCAACATCCTTCTTATATGCAATGCCAATGATTAGAATCTTGCTACCGTGAAGTGTTTTCCCGCTTCTGTTTAAGGCAGTGGTCAATTTTTCAATCACAAAATAAGGCATATAACTGTTAATCTCACCTGCAAGTTCAATGAATCTTGTATGAAAGTCATACTCCCTTGCCTTCCATGTGAGATAAAATGGATCTATCGGTATGCAATGACCACCAAGTCCTGGTCCTGGATAGAATGCATGAAAACCGAATGGTTTTGTTTTTGCCGCCTCAATAATTTCCCATATGTTCAGTTTCATCCTGTCAAAAAGCATTTTCAACTCATTGACAAGCGCAATATTAACTGAACGATAGATGTTCTCAAGAAGCTTTGCTGCTTCAGCTATCTCCACTGAAGAGACAGGCACTATTTTATCAATAATCTGCTGATATAGAATGGTTCCGAGCTCAAGACATTCAGGTGTTATTCCACCAACAATCTTTGGAATTGTTTCTGTCTTATAAAACTTATTTCCGGGGTCTTCTCTTTCAGGAGAGAAAACAACAAAGAAGTCCTTTCCTACTTTCAGCCCAGATTTTTCAAGTTCAGGAACAAGAATTTCTCTTGTCGTTCCAGGATATGTTGTTGACTCAAGGGAAATCAACTGATTTTTTCTCAAGCACTTTGTAATTTCAATTGCAGTGTTTCTGATATAACTGGTATCTGGCTCTCTATGAGAATCAAGAGGTGTTGGAACACAAATAATGATGACATCTGGCATAGAGAGCTTTTCTATGTTTGCGGTTGCAGTGATATAATGCTGAATCTTTTTTATTTCTCTCTCAGGAATATAAGATATGTATGACTTCCCTTTGTTTAATAATTCAACCTTTTGCCTGTCTTTATCAAATCCAATAACCTTAAACTTTTTATCTGCAAATCTTAAAGCAAGTGGGAGTCCAACATAACCAAGACCGATTACACCGATAACTGCTTTTTTCTCAAGAATTTTTTCTTTAAGATTCATAACAAATTAATTTATCATGAAGAGGTTTATTTTTCAAATTAAAAATTTTTTTCTTATGGACTTGACAAATTTAGGTATATATGTTAAACATATTTACTGTAAAAATGTTAATAAAAATGTCAAAGGAGAATATGAAAGAAAAAATTATACTTTCATCTTTTGATTGCAGAAGAAGCATGCATAGAGAGGAAAAACTGAAGCTTGCCACTTATGTGGCGAGGCATCTTGTTTCTCCTGGTGAAACAATTTTTCTTGGTGCTGGAACAACAGTTTCGTATGTTGGTGAAGAAATAGCCCGTATGTGCATGAACTATTCATTAAAGATTTGGACCAATAACATTGGACTGGTGAATATCTGGCTTACAAGGAATGAAAAATTTTTCACTTTTAATTTTGTGGGGTTGGTTGCTGGAGAATTCTCAAGCAAGAATATGTCAATCATCAATCTTACACTGCCAATGCCTGAAATACCAAAGGTAATCATTGGTTCTCCTGCGATAAGCAGCAAGGGATTAAGTGCAGATAATATCTCAACCCAGCATCAGGTTGATAGTTTAATTAAAAGGACAAAGCAGATCATTATTGTGGCTGATGGTTCCAAAGTCGGCAGAACAGAAACATACATTACAAGGTCAGTAAGAATGATTCGCATTGATATAAAAAAACAGAAAAAATATTTGCTGTTGACGACAAATCCAGAAGAAAATCAGGAACTATTTGAAAAGGATATGTCAAGATTACAACAGATAGGTGTTGAAACAAAGGTTATTTAGGAGGAGACTATGGAAAGGATAAAGTGCTTGGTTTGTGGACAAAGATTTTCTGTTAGCGAGATTTATGGTTTTTATTACGAGGATGACTCTTTTGTATGCAGGAATTGTTTTGGAAATAAACAGAGAAATTTTTCAAATAAGAAAAAGAAAACTGTTGTTTCTAATATCAGTTCAAAATAATCTTATCCTACCATAATGTGTGGAATTGCTGGATACACAGGAAAAAGCCCCGCAGAAATTCAAGTTATAGAAATTCTGAGAAAACTTGAGCATAGAGGATATGACTCTGCGGGTTTAGCAGTTGTGAGCGGGAAAGAAATATATGTTCTTAAAGCTACAGGAAAAATAAGCAACCTTGAAGATAAACTGAAAAACTGTGAAATTGATTCTCACACAGGTATAGGACATACAAGATGGGCAACGCATGGCAGTGTTTGCATTGAAAATACTCATCCCCATCTGGATTGCAAGAAACACATTGCTGTTGTCCATAATGGAATCATAGAAAACTACAGGGAAATAAAAAGGAAATTGGAACAGCATCAGCATAAGTTTCAGAGTGCAACAGATACAGAGGTAATTCCGCACCTTATTGAAGATTATATTGAAATGGGCAATCCAGTTGAGAAAGCGTTTCTTAAAGCAATCAATAGATTGAAAGGAAGTTTTGCAGTTGCAGCAATTTTCGCAAATGATAAGAGAATTTTCTTTGCTCAAAAAAATTCCACCCTGATAATCTATCAGGGAATTGAGGATATGTATCTTGTTTCTGACCCTGCGGGTCTTCCTGAATGCGCAAAAGACATTATCCCTGTGCAGGATGACGAATGGGGAATAATCTCAAGTGAAGGACTATGCCTTTTTGATGTCAATGGAAAAATTAAGAAGCCGCAAACCATTTCTCTCAATCACGGTTTCAAAACTGAAGGCAACCAACATTTTCTGTTGAAAGAAATACTTGAGCAACCAGAAACAATTATATCAACATTGCGTAGCAGCTTATTGTTTTTTGATACACACCACAAGGAATTTTTCAAAAATGTCACAAAGATACTGATAATCGGCTGCGGGAGTTCTTATTATGCGGGACTTATTGGCAAGTACTTTTTTGAGAAAATTGCGAATATCCCCGCGGTTGTTGAATATGCATCTGAAATATGGCATTTTACTGATAGCATTGAAAAAACCGCCATGAGTATTGCTCTTTCTCAATCAGGAGAAACAAGAGACACCATTTCTGCAATAAAAAAAATGAAAAATGCAAGAATCCTTGCAATAACAAATGTTCCTGGATCCCTGATAACCCGCATTGTTCCTGACCACATTCTTTTGTGCGCGGGTCCTGAAATCAGTGTTGCTGCAACAAAGTCTTTTACAAGTCAGATTGTTTGCCTTTATATGGTGAGTTTGAAAGTTGCTTATGAAAAAAAACTTCTTTCTTTAGAAAAAACCAATGAAATGATTGTAGAGATATTGAAACTTTCTCACTTTATAGAGAAACTTTTTCCTCTTATTAAGCCTATCTTACAAGATATTTCAAGGTCCATTAAAGATGCAGTTAGCATATTTGTTCTTGGAAGAGGTATAAGCTATCCTGTTGCTCTTGAGGGAGCATTAAAACTCAAAGAGGTATCAGGAGTTCATGCTGAAGGACTTCCTGCAGCAGAAATGAAACACGGTCCCATCTCTCTTATCAAAGAAAAAACACCAGTATTTTTCATTGCCCCGGAGGATGAAACCTATCAGAAATCAATGAACAATATTGAAGAAATCAAAAGCCGTGGTGGCAGAACAATTGTCATCACCACAGAAAGCAATAGTGAAATGAAAAAAATAGTGGATGAAGTAATCTATGTTCCTGATGCAGGGTACCTTTCACCAATATGTTGTATTATCCCCTTTCAGTTTCTCTCATATTTCCTTGCTCTTGAAAAGGGTATGCCTGTGGATAGGCCAAGAAACCTTGCAAAAACTGTTACAGTTGAATAAATCCTTCTGCACTGTTTTGATTCAATATCAACAAAATTAATTTTGCACTTTGTTTTATTAGTGATAGCATACTTAGTATGAAAGATTGATGACGGCTGAAGATACGCATTAGAAAGCATTGAAATACATAGAGAAACACTACTTAAAACATAGCAAAGTTTGTCAGAACCTATATTATTACCAGGAGGAAGAAAATGAAATGCGAATTGACAGTATTGGTAATGTTGCTTTCATGTACGCTTGTGTCGGCAGATATTAAAATTGTTGAGAAATCTGTTCCAAAAGCCACGATAGTCATTACAAAAGACGCCATAGGTCTTCCAACAGAACCAACAGAACAAACATTCTGGTATCCACAGCCAGCGCCAAACAAAATTGCTGCTGCAGCGAAAGACCTTCAAACATATATTGAAAAGATGACAGGAACAAAACTACCTATTATTGGTGATGATGAGAAAGTAAGTGGAAACCTGATTCTTGTTGGAAGAAGCAAGTATACAAAAAAATTTGACAACAAGATACCTTCAGGCCTCACTCCAACAAGGGATGAGGAGGGATTCATTATCTTAACTGAAGGAAACACTGTGCTTCTCGCTGGCAATGATGAGCCATACTATCACGGAACAGAGTATGCGGTTGCCAGTTTTCTTCATCGGCTTGGTGTAAGATGGTATATGCCGGGAGAATACGGTGAGTTTGTTCCAAAAAAGGATACCATTACTGTTGGAAACTTGAATATTTTTAGTAAACCAGATTTTAAGATGAGGAATTGGTGGGGACCACTTGCATCTGACTTAAGAATTCAGGAATACAGATGGAAAATTAGAAATATGATGAATCCCATTCTTGATTTTGTCACTCTTCCAAGGGATAGCTCTGTGAGAAGTGTTCTTCCACCTGCTTCAGAAACAAATAATCCTGAATATGCAGAAATTTTTGGGAAGGATGAAAAAGGCAGACCAAATCCAGGAATGCCAAACCTAACAAGTGAAAAATCAGTAATGTA
>DYKA01000175.1 GCA_020722805.1 Vermiphilus sp. | reverse complement strand
ACTTGACAAAATTGTTAAGATGATTTAAAACATACTAAACAAAGGAAAAGATGGAAACAAATCTGGATAGATTGATTGAAGCAGCAGTGAACATTGGTGAAAGTTTGGGTTTGAACAGGGCAGTGTGCCAGATTTATGCGCTTTTGTATCTTTCAGATGTGCCGCTTTCTCCAACAGAGATAGGAAAAAATCTTGGGATGAGTAAGGGCAATGTCAGTATAAATCTGAGAACACTCCAGCAATGGAATGCAGTAAAAAAAGTGTGGAAAAAAGGTTATACAAGGCCGCTTTATACGGCAAATGAGAATATAGAAGAGATTATTCTCAATAAACTGAAATCAGGTATTGAAAAAAGATTAAACTACATCAGGCCTGTTTTGGATAGTGTGAAAAAAAACAATGGTAGAAAATCAAATTCAGATAACCAGCAGTTTGCAAAAAAAGTCAATCAACTTGAAAAGATTGTCTCAAAAATTGAATTTTTTCTTGATAACTTTGAAACACTGAAGTCAATAGCAGCAAAATGATGGTGAATAATATTCACAATTGAAGAAATGGGAAAAAGTGTCTGCTATCTTTGTAAGAAGGCGGAAAACAAAACAATCCAGAGTGGAGTGCGGCACGGCAGCGGTTTCAAGGTAAAAAAATGCATAAACTGCGGTCTTGTTTTCCTTTATCCAACTCCAGACGAAAAAGAATTGAGGCATTATTACAAAAGCCAATATAGAAAAGATTACAGAGACCCTTCTTCTCAGGAAAGATTTTCTTCTGACCTGTCTGAAGCAAAAATCAGACTGAATCGTCTCAAAAAGAATTTGGCTTCCCATATAAGCGTTCTGGAAATTGGATGCGGAACTGGTGCCTTCTTGAACATTATTAGACCTTTTGTGAAATCGGTTACTGGAGTGGAGGTTGACAGTGATTCTCAGAGATGGATAACAGATAAACTTCACATACCTGTTTTTTCTGATATCAGGGAAATCAATCCAGGGACAAGGTTTGATGTAATAGTTATGTTTCATGTTCTTGAACACCTGCCTGACCCTGTTGCATATCTTGCACAGTTAAAGAATTTTCTTGCTGAAGGCGGAAGGATTTTCATTGAAGTCCCTGACATAGATGATGGCCTCATTTCTCTTTATAACATAGAAAAATTCAAGAGATTTTATTTCCAGAGGGCTCACCTGTACTATTTTTCAAAAAATACTTTGCGTGAAGTATGTTCAAAAGCTGGTTTAAAAGTTTCTATTAAGGGTATACAAAGATATGATTTTAGCAATCATATCAGATGGATGATTACAGGACTTCCTGGAGGACAGGGCTTTTACAGAGATGTTTTTCCTGATAGTTTTTGTAAAATTTATGAAAATATCCTTATTAAAAAAGGATACTCAGATACGCTTTGGGCAATTGCTAAAAAACCATAA
>DYKA01000174.1 GCA_020722805.1 Vermiphilus sp. | reverse complement strand
GAACGGTTTCACAGTTCGTTAAATAAAAAGACTCCTGCAGAAATTTATTTCGGAAGAAAAATTTGACAGGAGGGAAAGGAGGTGGTTTAATTTACTGTCGGCAAAAAAATGGTCGGCAGAATAAAAGATTTTTACACCTATAAAACTACTGATTTCTGTCCAAACAAAGGGGGAGACCCCAATGGAACAGTAGTTTATTTTGCTGGAACTTTTGGTAAAACAATATCAAGTTTCAGGTTTGTTGAATACTTTACAATTATGGAAAATGTATGCGACTGTCTTTCCTTGCAGTATGTAAGCATTGAAAATAGCAAAAGCATTGAGATTTTTTTGAGGAAAAAAGGAAATACCTTTTTTCTTTACCTGATAATATGACATCCGGGCTTAAAAGGCCTCTCAACTTTTTACAAGTTTTGTACAATGTTAAAATAAGTTTAAAAAAAATAAAACCAGTCAAGATACATGCACTGAAATCAGGGAGAAATCTGAAATACAGAAAAACACAAAATGGGGCTGATTTTATTCTTCCTGAACTTGATGATTTTGAAATCATTGAAATCCTAACAGGAGAAAGAAAATGAAGATATTTATATTGACAGATCTTGAGGGGACCGCCGGGGTTGTTGATTTTGAATCCCAGACATATCCAGCAGGAAAATATTATGAAATTTCAAAAGAACTGGCTACTGAAGAGATTAATGCTGCCTGTGATGGTGCTTTTGAATCAGGTGTTAAAGAAATCTTTGTTGTGGATGGACACGGTCCAGGTGGAATTATCCCAGAAAAAATCCATCCTGATGTGAAACTTTTTCATGGACGACCCCTTTCAAAAACATTTCATCTTGAACAGGGGTGGGACGCTGTTTTTCTGATCGGGCATCACGCAATGAACGGCACAAAAAATGGTAATTTGAATCATACCTACAGCAGCCGTGAAATTGTAAGGATGACATTGAATGGGAAAGATGTAGGAGAGATCGGTATGGAGATATTTCTTGCAGGATGCTTTGACATTCCTGTTATCCTTGTCTCAGGAGACCAGGCAGCGTGCGAAGAAGCAGAAATGTACAATGGTGCCATTGAAAAGGCAGTTGTTAAATGGGGCATAACAAGAACCTCTGCTGTAAGCGTTTCACCGATAAAGGCAAGACAGATAATAAGGCAATCAGCAAAAAAAGCAATAGGCCGCCTTAAAGAAATCAAACCGGTTAAACTTGAAGGAAGATGCGAGCTTACAATTGAGTTTATTTCGTCCGCAAGCGCTTTTATTTGGCAGAATAAATCTGGCATAGAAACAGTAGATCCCCGCACAATCAAAATAAAGGGCAACAGTTTCATAGATGTCTGGAACAGATTTTACCTTGGTTAGAAAAAATTGAAAAAGTATACGTAAATACTCATCTATGAAAAGGCTTGTCAACCCCCCCTATCAATTTTCCTTTTT
>DYKA01000071.1:7082-9571 GCA_020722805.1 Vermiphilus sp. | reverse complement strand
CTCCTATATGTCCTGTGCCTCCAATGATGCATATTTTCATTATGCCTCCAGTATGTTTGTATAAATATTATCACAATTTGCAAAAAGTAGAGGGTGGCTCGGGAAAACTGTGTATCCATTCATTTTCTATTTTATTAGGTTGAGACAAAGACCATGCAGTATTCTGCTGGTTCAAGATATAACAAGAAAGCGCCCCTGGCCTGACTCGAACAGGCGGCACGCGGTTTAGGAAACCGCTGCTCTATCCTAACTGAGCTACAGGGGCTTGGATTTTTCTCACAATTATTATATCAGTCAGTAACTATTCAGTAAACACCATTTACTGAATATTCAATGCAAAATGCAAATTGTAAACTGCAAAATTAAAATTATTTATTCTTCTTGCCGTATGTAATTTACTCTGTTTGCTAAGTTTGTTTTTCACTTTTCACTTTGCAATAAAATGTACTATTTACCTCAGTTATTTGGTTTTTCCTTCAAATTACTTTAATACACGTTCATCGTGATTGAAGAATAATGGAACCTGTACGAGAACAGTACATCTATTGTTTTAACCAGAATACTGTTTTCCATCATACAAAAATTGTATAGAGACAGAACCGATCTGTTAATTGGAATGTTTGGGTATAATAGATTTCAATCAGCGCCAATGGAGGTCTAAAACCGTATGAAATGCTACAAGTTTGTGGTATAATAATTTTTGCCTTTGGATATCTCTGAATCACAAAACCAGAAGGTCTGACATTTTGAATAAAAACAGCATAACAGGCATCAGGTAAGTGGATTATAAAAAGAAAAACAGATCTATTTTTGCTGACAATCTGCTGATTTTTGAGGATGTATCAGAAAGCATAGGTATTGTTTCAGATGAAACAAAATCAGGAATTTTTTTACGTGCTGAAACCAGTAAGAAGTGTCAGTTCTGGTCAATTTCACTTGGTTTGATTGCAAGCCTTGACAGGTTTGCTGCCTGTTATCGCAGGGAAGAGACATTCTGGATGTTTCCATGTGTGGGCAAATCAATAAGCGAAATTCCTGCCGATACTCAGTGGCTTCTTGTCAGGCGCACTGATAATCTTTATGTGGTTCTCGTCCCAATATTTGACAATAAACTGCGATTTTCTCTTGACGGCAGAAGCGGAAAGATTTGCATGTGGGCAGATACAGGAAACCCGTGGGTAATCCAGAATGCCGGGATAGGGGTGTTTCTTGCTGTTGGCGAAGACCTTTATACCTTGCAGGAAAAAGCCGCTGCTGCAATCGCCCTGTACCTCAAGACAGTCAAACTGAGATATAATAAACCGGTACCTGATTTTATTGATTTTTTTGGATGGTGCACGTGGAATGCATTCTACCTTGATATAAGTGAAGAAAAAATTCTTTGTGGACTTGAGAGTTTCAAAAAAGGCGGGATTTCACTGAAATTTTTGATTCTTGACGATGGATGGCTTTCAACAAAGGAAATGCCATACGGAGGCCAGCGGCTTGTATCCTTCTATCCGAATGAAAAATTTCCTTCTGGATTGAAAAATCTCATACAGAAAGTTAAGAATGAATACAAAATCAGGTTTTTTCTCATATGGCATGCAATTATGGGATACTGGGCAGGTGTTGATGGTGAAAATTTCCCCGAGTATGATGCGCGGGAAGTTGTGCGGCAGGACCCGTCAATATATGGCAGGAATATGGCGCAGATGTTTTCCTGGATGGGAACAATTTGCGGGGTTATTCCAGAGGGAAAGGTTAAAAAATTTTATGAAGATTTTCATTCATTCCTTGCTGAACAGGGTGTTGATGGTGTTAAGGTGGATAATCAAAGTTCGCTTGAGCTTTCTGTAGCCGGACTCGGCGACCGTGTTGGTTTGTCTATGGCTTATAGAAAAGCCATTGAGACGTCGTGTAATAAATATTTCAGTGGGCGGCTGATTAACTGCATGTCAAACGCAAATGATATGATTCTGATGGCTGATAATTCAAACCTGTGGCGCACATCAACTGATTTCTGGCCTGACCATCCGGAAACACACGGACTTCACCTGTATACCAATTCACTTGTTGGACTGTTTTTTGGACATTTTGTATATCCTGACTGGGATATGTTTGAGTCGGGTCATCCTGTGGGTGAGTATCATGCCGCAGGCAGAGCAATCAGCGGTTCTCTGGTTTATGTTTCTGACAGGCCGGGTACTCAAAATTTTAATGTATTGAAAAAACTTGTCTGCAGAGATGGCACTGTTCTGCGGTGTAAAGATATTGGCAGGCCTGCACCTGAATGTATTTTTTATGATCCGACCTGTGAGGATATACTATTGAAAATTTTTAATTTCAATCAGCATAATGCTGTGCTTGGTGTTTTCCATGCAAAGTACAAAGGGCAACCCATTTCTGGTACAATTTCTCTTAATGATATTCCAGGTCTGCGGGCAGGTAGATATGCTGTGTTTGCACACAGATCCGGAGAAGTATTTACGATGGATGAAGATGCAACA
>DYKA01000071.1:0-6982 GCA_020722805.1 Vermiphilus sp. | reverse complement strand
TTTTCTGAGTGCCGTACTTGCTTTTGAAAAATTGCGGTTAAAGAGAAAGCAATCCCTGATATCAGAAACTGACTGGAGGCAGAATGAAGGTAAGGGAGGTTATTGAGTACATTTATGAAATAGCGCCATTCAGGGATGAGTTTGGAGAGATTCCAAGAGATGATGCAATTGTCTTCGGGAAGGAGAATCAAACAATTAAAGGGATTGGTGTAACATGGTCTCCCACGGTGAAGGTCTTGAAAAAAGCAGAAAAAGAAAAACTGGACCTTATTATAACACACGAATTTTTGTTCTGGCCCCATATGGAATCTGTCTGGTTCGAATCGCGAGAAGATATTATGAAAAAACTACCCAATCTTTTGAGGGTTGAAATCCTCAGAAGAAATAATATGGTTGTCTATAATACCCACAAGAACTGGGATGCAGCAGGTGGCTGGGGGATGTGTGATGCTTTTCCAGAACTGCTCGGATTCAAAGAAGAAATCAACAGAGGAAGGTTTATAAGGGTTCACAGGATTGAACCAATCAGGGTCGTGCATCTCGCAGAGAGAATAAAGGAAAGAATGAAAATACCTGTTATCAGGATTGCTGGAGACCTGCAGAGAAAGGTAAGCAAGATTGCAACTGCAGTTGGTGGACTGGGGCAGATCTATGGAATTGCTGAAGAACCTTATAATCTTGGAGCAGAAGTTGTAGTATTTGGTGAAGCTGTTGACTATGCAATACGATGCTGCACTGAATATGGTATGGTGGCGATTGAAACAAGCCATGTATTGAGTGAGAACCCTGGAGTGAGGAATCTGGCAAAAAACTCAGGGGAAAATTTAAAGAAATAAGAGTTATGTTTCTTGATGCCTGTTATCCTTTTAACCATGCAAAATAAGGGGAAATATGAAGACAGGAGTTATTGGCTTGAGAATGGGGAAAGCACATCTTACAGGTTATGAGCAAAATCCTGATACAGAACCCTATGGAATATGTGACACAGATGAAGAAAGATTGAGAATTACGCAGAAAGAGTTCAACATACCTTTTGCAACAAATGATTACAGGAAACTTCTTGAAATCAAAGATATTGAAATAATTTCAGTTGCAACACCTGACTATTATCACAGGCAGCAGTGTGTTGATGCTTTGTTCGCCGGTAAACATGTGCTATGCGAAAAACCCCTTGCACTGAATATTGATGACTGTATTGAGATTGCCAGAGCAGTAAAAAAATCAGGAAAGAAATTTATGGTCGGACAGGTTTGCAGGTTTGCTCCTGGATTTGTTTTGACAAAAGAAATCATTGAATCAGGCGAAATTGGCGAACTATTTTTTGTTGAAAGCGAATACGCACATGATTATCGGGCTGCTGAAGGGGTTGGAAAATGGAGGAAGGATAAAAGAAGAAAACCTTTTATAGGCGGTGGATGCCATGCTGTGGATCTATTGAGGTGGATAGCAGGAGACCCTGTTGAGGTTTTTGCATATTCAAATCACAGGTGTCTTGATGACTGGCCTGTTGATGATGCAACATTAGCAATATACAGGTTTGAGAAAGATGTAATGGGAAAGGTATTCTGTTCAATCGGATGTATAAGGCCGTATACAATGAGAAGTGTTTTCTACGGGACAAAGGGGACCATAGTTTCAGATAATACCTCAAACCAAATACTTCTTTGTTCAACAAGATATTTCAAAACAAAGTCAAATTATGATTTTGTTAAAATTCCTGTAAGGATTATTTCTCATAATGTTCATGCTGAAATAAATTATTTTGTAGGGTGTCTTTTGAACAACAAAACTATTGAAATGGATGTTATTGAAGGGACAAAAACAGTTGCTGCATGCCTTGCAGCAGTGATTTCGTCAGAAGAAAACAGAAAGGTAAATATCAGAGAAGAATTGTTCGGCAAATTTGAGAATTTATGAGGTTTTACTGCCAATAATCCAGACAGAACTCGCCCAGACGACTTCCCTGTTTCTCTGAACACTCATAGGATCCTCTTTGTTGGTAAATCTCAATCAATCTTTCTTTTTCTTCGTCATGGTCTTTCCAGTCACAGAAATTTCCACCATGGGCAGTATGGTGGGGTATTACAATGGCTTTTTCTTTTTTTAATGCCTGAAAGAGAGCCGGCGGGTTCGGATAGTGCCCCTCATCGGACCTGTACATGGGTCTGTCATCCAGGTAATAGTACACATTTCTATCTCCGTCTCCATTTCTTCTCCATTTTGCCCATTCGTACCCGGGGAAAGTAATAAACCTTCCTTCCTGATTCCATTTCTTCACTGTTTTGCAGGTTTTCTTCCACATTTTTTCTGTTGTTTCCCAGGTATGGTCATGGTCTCCTGAAGCACCAAAGTCAAGGCCTGACTCATTTTTCAACTGATGAAAGTAATAATCAATTGTTCCGGCGCCATCAGACATTTCAGTATGAGCGTGTATCATCCCCCAGTAGAGATTGTATCTGCCTTCATTTTTTTCACAGATTACTGGATTGCTGACAGCGACACTTTGCCCATGCTTCACCCTGATTCTGAAAACGCCCTGATTTTTGAGTTTTACGCAGACGCGGATACAGGTTGAGTTGTCAACCTTTTCAATTTTCCCGTAAACTCTTGTCTTGCCACAGAAAATCCTGATATTTTTCGGATATTCTGAGGACAGGTTGTGGAATCTGTCTTCGGGTCTTACAAGCAGTGTGAACTGTTTTCCTGGTATGGTGTTTGATGGTGCAAAAACTTTTATATGGTGAATTTTTCCACCCAGAATATGCATAAGCCAGGCGCCCATAATTCTTTTCTGGTTTTCCCTGTTCCATACGATTCCTTCTGCCTTATGGGGTTTTTCTGGAGTTTTCAAATCGTCCTTATAGAGGACAAAAAACTTATTCAAAAGTCTTTGCTCCTGACACCTGATATTCTTTAAGATTACCCGAAGGTGATCCCCTGCTTTCAGTCCTCTCTCAGGCACGGCAATGACAATTGTGCCACCTGTTTCGTCAGGATATTTTATATTAAGAGGTACGCCATTTGCAGTCTGAACTATAATCCTGGTTGATTGCAGGTTTTTGAAATATCCCTTATTGTTTCTTCCGCCGAAAATTTGCAGTTTGAGGGTTTCACCCGGTTCTATATTTTTTGGAATGGGAAATTTCATTCTCAGTGTGATTTTCTTTCCTGCTGTTGCTGTATTTGGCTGTGCAATTTCTATCCTTATCCTTGCAGGAATTCTTATCGGTCTTTCAAATTCAGGAATAAAAACATCTCTGTTTGATTTCATTGCGCTCACTAATTATTATAAAATAGGTTAATGCAGTATACAATTCTGGTTTTGAAGTCCGCAACCTACGGTACAGTTCTTTTGAGTGGGTAGTGCGAAAATAAACAAAGGGGTGAATGAAACAGTTTTCAAAAATCCTCCTTTTTATATTTGTTTTTTTCTTTCATCCATGAAGGCACAAATCAGGGAAACCCCAGCAACAACTATTATGATTATAGCCAGACGCCCATATTTTGAACAGGATGTATCCGTCGGTGTTATGGGACGTTCCTCATCCCGGCTAAAATTCATACAGAATGGGCCCGATGATAATGTATACTGGCTGGATTTCAAAGCAAACCAGATGGATATAATGATAGCACCTGTAACAGAAAAAAACAGTCATATTCCCGACGAAATCTCGGGACAATTTTACCAATCGCATAAAATATCACCTCGCATATTTTACAATTCAGGTATGCTTTGTTAAAATAGCAACCGTAATGGATTTTTCAAAAGAACTGGGGGAAATATGAAAAACTATGCTCTCGGACTTGACTATGGAACAAATTCAATGAGGGCGGTTGTTGTTGAAATTTCCAGCGGAAGGGAAATCATTGAAATAGTTGAGAATTACCCTTCAGGAAGGGATGGAATTATAACTGATCCGAAAAATCCCCATCTTGCCAGACAGAATCCAGCGGACTATACACTGTGTCTTGAAAGGGTCGGAAGAAAACTCGCAAGGGCAATCAGAAAAAAATCGATTCAGCCAGAAAATATTATTGGAATTGGTGTTGATACAACAGGAAGCACGCCAATTTCTGTTGACGAAAACCTTGTACCTCTTTGTTTTAAGAAAGAATTCAGAACAAACAAGAATGCTATGGCGTGGCTCTGGAAAGACCATACATCTTCTGATGAAGCAGAAGAAATAACAAACCTTGCAAGAAAAATGAGACCACAGTATCTTTTAAAGATTGGTGGTGTTTATTCGTCAGAATGGTTTTTTTCAAAAATTCTTCACCTTTTGAGAACAGACAAAAAAGTTTTTGAGGCGAGCGCAAGTTTTGTGGAACTTGCTGATTTTATTCCGGCAATGCTAACCGGCTGCAGAATGACATCTGATATTTTCAGAAGTATATGTGCGGCAGGACATAAGGCAATGTACAATGAGCAGTGGGGTGGGCTTCCTGATGAAGAATTTCTTGTTGCACTGGACCCTGCATTCAAAATGTTAAGAAGCAAACTTTATGAAAAGGCATATCCGGCTGGAACGAGAGCAGGCGGACTTTCAAAATACTGGGCTGACAAACTTGGTCTTGCCGTAGGAACCGCAGTCAGCGTGGGTGCTTTTGATGCTCATATGGGTGCGGTTGGAGCGGGTATCACCGAGAATGTTCTTGTTAAGATTATGGGCACATCCACCTGCGACATTATGATTTTTCCGAAAGATAAGAATCTTCCTGATATTCCCGGGCTATGCGGAATTGTTCCTGATTCCGTTGTTCCGGGTTTCATCGGACTTGAAGCAGGACAGTCCGCTGTCGGAGATATTTTCTACTGGTTTTTGAAGACATTTTTGCCAGAAAAGAGGAAAGACATATACAGTTATTATACGCGCCTTGCAAGGAACATCAGACCTGGAACTTCTGGACTGCTGGCTCTTGACTGGCACAATGGAAACAGAACTATTCTTGTAGACCAGAAACTTACCGGATTGATTCTGGGATTTACCTTAAACACAAGACCTGAAGAAGTTTACAGGGCCCTCATTGAAGCGACCGGCTTTGGTGCAAGAACCATAATTGAGCGGCTTGAAGAATACGGAGTAAAGGTTGAATCAATCGTTACCTGCGGAGGACTCCCCGACAGGAATCCACTTTTGATGCAGATCTATGCTGATATCACAGGGAAAGAACTTAAAGTATCCGCTTCAAAACAAACATGCGCAGTTGGAGCAGCAATCTTTGGTGCGATCGCTGCAGGAAAAGAAAAGTCAGGATTTGAAAATGTTCAGGAAGCCCAGAAAAAAATCTGCCGTTTCAAGCCAGTAGTTTATAAACCAGTACAGGCAAATCATTCAATATACAATCAGATTTATCCTATTTACAGAAAACTTCACGATATATTCGGAACACCTTCATATACTGAAAACCTTTACGGTATTATGAAGGACTTATTGAAAATTCGTTCAAGCACCATAAAGTAATCTGGAGGTTCTATGGACTATTTCATTGATTACGGGCATTCCTTTATTCAGACACTGGGACCTGAAAATGCTGTAAGATTTCTGATAGAGTCAAGAATGAAAATCTTTGACTCAAAGACAGGAAAATCAACTGATTTCTGGCAGGCGGCGTCATGCAAGAGTGAAAACACTTTTGCGAAAAAAAACCTGTTTATGGAAAACAATTACAATTTTCTTCCTGTGTTTGTAGAGGAAGACAGCGTCATTATTTTTCGTTCGTATGTTCCATGGAATGAAAACTATGTTTCTCTCTCAGATAAAAACAGCACTACCTTCAGTATCTGGGGAAAACCAGAATTTCTGTTGAAAAGGTTTGAAAAAGCCACACTGCTTGAAAACTGTGAGGAGATAATAAATGCCACGCACTGGGGACTGGTGCTTATTGGCAGAACTGAGATATTTGATGAAAAAACAGGTGTGAAGGCAATTGTTGAGTATCCTGTGAAAACAATGAACACAAATGTGGAAAGAAAAATTTATCAGGTTGACACAGGTCCTGTTCTTTATCCTCATCTTGAGAAAAAGATGCAATCCCTGAAAGATTTTGTGAGCATCGGCTACATTGCGTTTAATACGGAAGGTTTTGCTGATTTCATAATTGAGCAACCAACCCGTGTGGCGGACAACATTGTAATTCCACACTTTTCAGGTATTATAAGAAACGTTGTATGCAGAAACCTTTTATACGCAGCGAAAACGTAGAAGAAGAAATGAAAAATCAGGAACAAAAAAGAAAACTTCTTTATGGTCTCCTGGGAAAACTACCTGATAGGAGAAGGTCTGTTTCAGGGAACACATTTGACGTACAGGATTGCGAGACATATTCACTTGAACGTCTTGTTCTTGACCTGAATGGAATGGAACAGGTACCTGCATATCTTGTGAGACCAGCAAAAGGAGAAGAAAAATTTCCTGTAATAGTGTTCAATCATGCACATGGAGGCAGATACGACCTCGGCAAGGATGAGATTCTTCTGAAACAAAATGCCCTTGGCGGAAAATCATGGGCAGAGGTTCTGACTTCTTCTGGTTTTGCTGTTTTTTCAATTGACTGCTGGAATTTTGGAGACAGAAGCGGAAGAGATGAGACAGCACTATTCAAAGAACTTATCTGGAAGGGCATGGTTCTGTGGGGATTGATGGTTTATGACACAATAAAGGCAATTGACTATCTTGAAACAAGGCCTGACATTGATACAGGGAAACTCGGAATGATGGGTATATCCATGGGAAGCACGATGAGCTGGTGGGTTTCAGCACTTGATACGAGAGTGTGTGCGTGCGTTGATATCTGCTGTCTGACTGATTTTGAATCACTGATAGAAACTGGAAAACTGAATGGACATGGAATATACTATTATGTTCCAGGGCTTCTTGAGCATTTTGACACGGCTGCAATTAACGCTCTTATTGCTCCAAGGCCGCACCTTGCCCTTGAAGGAGAGTATGATACTCTTACACCAGCAAAAGGACTTGACAGG
>DYKA01000070.1 GCA_020722805.1 Vermiphilus sp. | reverse complement strand
AGTATCAATGGATATAGTCAAATCAATTAACTTTGGGACAAACCCGAATATTTACATAAATTCAAATGCTAAAATTGTGGATTTCACCAACACGCAGATGTAACTGGTGCTTTGAATTTGAAGGCATTATCCTTGGCGGGAGTATATAGTCTTTGTTTACTATCAAGCCAGTCGGGTGGATAAATGTCCATCGGATTGGTAACTATACTATGCTGGTGAAATATTCTTTCTTCACAGGGTGAGGACTATGGAGAGAAAATGGTGGCAAAAACCTCTAAGAATGATACGTCGCGACTATCTTGGTGATTTTAAGCCGTTTCTTGAATCAGATATGGATAAACTTGCCCGTGAGGCAAGGTATGTCTGGAAGGCAAACTGCGAATGGATAATGGCAACGCCCGGTTGCGCTCCTGGAACAGGGCATCTTACACTTCTCAATTCAAAGAAGTTTGAGAAAATGCCAGGCACGGGTTCAAGAGATATCCTGAGGGAGTATCTGCCTTATGCTCAAAAATACAGGATTCGTGTCATTGCATATATCAATATGCACTGGTACAGTTATGAGTTCGCAGAAAAACATCCTGGATGGGAACAATTGCTTCAAGATCGCACCCCTTATGGAAGGAAACATCCTCTTTACGGCAATGGAACAACCTTCTGTGTCAATGGCCAATGGCGAAACTGGGCATTTGAGATGATTGAGGAGGTGATGAAGACAGGTGTTGATGGTTGTTTTCTTGATGGCCCGGTTATATATCCTGGTGCGTGTTATTGCGACATCTGCATAAAAAAATTCAAGGAGTTTTCGGGTCAGGAGAGAATTCCAGCATTCTGCGACTGGAAAGACCCTTTGTGGAAGAAATTCGCTGAGTTCCGCTCAAAAAGCTGGGCTGATTTTATGAAAGACGCAAGAGATGCTGCTGTAAAAATCAACAGTGAGGCAGTGGTGTTCCTCAATGGAGGTGCATTCAGTTCTTCAAATATCCTGCTTGGATATGACGCTGGAAGAATGGAAAAATTTCAGTCATTTACAGGTGCTGAAGATTTTTTTCACTGCAGGGATTTGTATCTCAGCCCTTACACCTCACTTAATCTTTCAAGGTTTCTTTCTGCAGGCAGGAATCCATCTGTTGTCTTTACACATCATGCGCTTTCAACTTGGCACTATGTGCCGCTACCTGAGGCAGAACTCTCAACAGCCTTGTTCAGGCAACAGCAGGCGGCTCAAATACATGGTTTGCTATATTCTATCTGACAATAAAACACAGCAAACAGCATGCAGTTTCAGCATTGAAAAAAACTGGAAGTTTGCTCGTTAGAAGTGAAAAATACATTGAAGGAAGTGTTTCAGCTGCTGAAACAGGAGTACTGATTTCAAATCAGACCCTTAATTACTACATCTCAAAACACAACGGTCTTTGTCGCTCAACGGGTTCCGGTAAGGAACAGGGACTTATTTTTGATACTGGTTCCAATGAAATTGCTGAAGACATCAATAAACAAAGGGAAGTATGCTCTGAAATAATAGACAATGAAAACCATGGATGTCTTGACTTATGCAATTTTTCTCATATTCCTGTGCGGGTTTTCTGGGATGAATACATCTCAAGGAAGAATCTGAATGAAATAAAGACACTGATTCTGCCAGATGCTGCGTGTCTATCAGACCGTCAGATAGAGTCAATAATGGGTTTTGTTCATGATGGCGGAGTACTTTTTGCTGATTTTGAATCAGGTATGTACGATAACTGCGGCAATACCACCAGCAGGCTAAATTGGTTGAAGTTTGTCGGTATTGATAAGGTCTGTGGAATTTTCACGCCATCAAGGGTTGAGGACTATATGGTTCTGAAAGAAAAAATCGGGAATATTAACTGTGGCTTTCTTATTCCAAGACCTGTCAATGCACTTGCGATAATACCTGCAAAGGATGCTGAAATCCTTGCAGAGTATCTTAACCCAATAAACATGCCGTACACCCAGCCGAAGGGCATCAGTAGTTTTCCTGCAATCATCACGACAAAAAGAGGAAAAGGAAAGGTTATCTATTTTGCATCCCCACTGTTTGAAAGTTTTAATCGTTTCCACATAGATATTTATAAAGACCTTTTCCATTCATTAATGAAAATTATGGTTCCTGGTGGGCTTCAGGTGGAAACAGATGCTCCGGGTTCTCTTGCAGTGGAACTGAGGAAAACTGACAGAACCCTTCTTGTTCACCTTGTAAATGTCACAGCTGATATGAAAAGACCCATGGGTAAAATTGTTCCTCTGCGGAATGTGAAAGTTTCAATAAGAACAAATCTGAAAAGTGCAAAGTGTCTTTCTTCAGGTGAAATGATGAGGACTGGAAAAGGAAAAGGAAGAATAGACCTTGTTGTGCCTGAAATAAATGAGTATGAAATAATCCTGCTGTATTAATCCTTTCACATGTGCTGAATTTGGATGTATAATATTATTTATCCTTCCTGCAGGGGGTGAAAAAATGGCAAGAATTATTGTTGTTTATTATTCAAGAACTGGGAACACCGAAAAGATGGCAAAGGAAGTGGCAAAGGGGGCAATGGAAGAAGGCCTTGAGACAATTGTAAAAAGCGTTGAAGAAACAAACCCTGAAGAACTTAAAGAATACGATGGCATTATTGTTGGTTCTCCAACATACTTTGGGGCTCCTGCATGGGAAATCAAGAAACTTTTTGATGATTCCGTAAAATACTATGGCAGTTTGATAGGAAAAATCGGCGGGGCATTTACATCATCAGCAAATATCGCTGGAGGCAATGAAACAACCATTCTTTCTATTTTACAGATGATGCTCATACATGGAATGATAGTTCAGGGAACAACAGAATCAGGGCATTATGGACCTGCAGCAATCGGTTCTCCTGATGAAGAGGTTTTGAAGGAATGTAAATATCTCGGGAAAAGGGTCGCTGATCTTGTAAAAAAGATGAAAGGTGAAAAATAAAATGTCTGAAATAAACTATTCTGAAACAGTTCTTCTTCCGAAAACTGATTTTCCAATGAAGGCAGACCTTGCCAGAAGGGAAGCATTATTTCTTGAAAAATGGCAGAGTATGAACATTTACAGAAAACTGCTTGAAAAACATGCCGGCAGGGAGTGTTTTGTCCTTCATGATGGTCCTCCTTATGCGAATGGACACATTCATCTTGGAACTGCCCTGAACAAAATTCTCAAGGACACAGTCGTCAAGTTCAAAACCCTTCAGGGTTTCTATGCACCATATATTCCTGGATGGGACTGCCATGGAATGCCGATTGAACACCAGGTTTTTCAGCAGCTTCAACTTAAGGACAAGAATGCTGTTGATATTGTTTCTTTCAGGAAAAAGGCGCACGATTACGCAATGAAATTCATGGCAATACAGGGGGCTGAATTTCAGCGACTCGGTGTCTTCGGAGATTGGGAAAATCCATATCTGACCTTAAACCCGGAATATGAGAAAACCATCATTGAAAGTTTCGGGAAATTGTTTGTCAATGGTTATGTTGTTCAAAGGTTCAAGCCGATATACTGGTGCTGGCACTGTCAAACAGCGCTGGCTGAAGCAGAGGTTGAATACCAGGATGAAACAAGTCCTTCTGTTTATGTTAAGTTTTCTGTAAAAAAATTTTCAATAGCCCTGGACTTGCTAGAGCAGTCATACTTCCTTATCTGGACAACAACGCCATGGACACTCCCGGCAAATGTTGCAATTGCGGTACACCCTGAACTTGACTATGCCCTTATAAGGACTCAGGCAGGTAATTTTGTTGTTGCAGACACGCTCATTGAGAAAATCTGCGAGAAGATGAACTGGAACAGCGAAAAAATTGCAGGATTCAAGGGAAAAGACCTTGAACATACCATCTGCCGTCATCCTTTTGTTGAAAGGGAATCTCCGGTTGTTCTTGCTGACTATGTTTCTGATAAGGAAGGAACTGGCTGCGTGCATACTGCAACAGGACACGGAGAAGAGGACTATCAAACAGGACTGCGATACAATCTTCCGGTTATTTCACCTGTTGATGAAAGAGGAAGGTTCACAGAGGATGTTCCTGAATGGAAGGGAATGCCTGTCTTTGAGGCAGACCCATTGATTGTTGAAAGTTTAACCCGTAAAGGCATTATCCTTCACAGTGAGCCGTTTCAGCATTCCTATCCGCACTGCTGGCGATGTAAAAAACCAGTAATATTCAGGGCAACAAAGCAATGGTTTTTGAAAATTGACCACAAAAATCTGAGGCAGGTCCTGCAGAAGGAGATTCAAAAAACAAGATGGATTCCAGAAGAAGGTATGTCAAGGATTTCAAGCATGGTAGAACTCAGGCCTGACTGGTGCCTTTCAAGACAGAGGCTGTGGGGGGTTGCCCTTCCTGTTTTTTATTGTGAAAAATGCGGCAGCCCTGTCTGCAATGAACAGACAATAAGCAGAGTAGTGGAACTCGTCGGCAAATATGGCTCTGATGTCTGGTTTGAAAAGGATGTATCAGAGTTATTGCCTGAAAACTTTTCCTGCCCGAACTGCAGTAGTAACGGACCTTTCCGCAAGGAAAAGGATATACTTGATGTCTGGTTTGATTCCGGGGTAAGCCATCTTGCGGTATTAAAAAACCATCCACAACTAAAATGGCCAGCAGATTTTTATCTTGAAGGAAGCGACCAGCACAGGGGGTGGTTTCAGACGTCCCTGATAACCTCCTGCGCAATTGAAAATCAGGCGCCGTTTATGAACGTTCTCACACACGGCTTTGTTGTTGACGCAGAGGGAAGAAAGATGTCAAAGTCCCTTGGCAATGTGATTACACCAGAACAGGTTATAAAAAAATATGGTGCTGACATCTTAAGGTTGTGGGCTCTTTCAGAAAACTACCAGCAGGACATGAGAATATCACAGAAAATCATTGACCATCTTGTGATTGTTTACAGAACCCTGAGAAACACAATGAGGTTTATGCTCGGGAATCTCTTTGATTATAATAAATCTGTGCAGGTTGCTGATTCTGACTTTCTTGAGGTTGACAGGTGGGCGATTGCAAGGATGAATCAGGTTGTATGTAAGGTCAAAGAATATTATGAAAATTGTCTGTTTCACAAGGGACTCAGCGAGATATTTGATTTCTGTAACATAGATATGTCCTCCTTTTATCTTGATTATCTGAAAGACCGCCTTTATACACACGGAAAAAATTCACCAGCACGCCGTGCAGCGCAGAAGGTTCTTCATCAAATACTTTCGTGCCTTGTTGTGATGCTTTCCCCTGTTCTATCATTTACGTGCGAAGAAGCATATTCCTGTATTCCTGAAAAAGAAAAGGAAAGCGTTTTTCTTGAGGACTGGCCGAAAATCAAAAATCCTGAAAAGGAATTGCTTGAAAAATGGTTGAAGTTTTTTGAATTCCGCAGTTTGGTTTTGAAACAGATTGAAGACAGAAGGGCTGCAGGAGAAATCGGAAGCAGCCTTGAGGTATCAATAGAGGTGAAAGCAGATTCTAAATACAGGGAATTCCTTGAAAGTTTTCAGCCGTATCTTACCAATCTTTTGATGATTGCAGAATGCAAGATTGCTGACGGCAGCAACCTTGAGATTATTGCAAGAAAAACAACCCTTCCCAAATGCGCGAGGTGCTGGATACACCATCCGACTGTTGGCCGGTTCCACAAACATCCAAACCTGTGTGAAAAGTGTTTTTCAGTGATTGACTCCCCTGTGCAGTGATTGACTTATCTTTGTGATATAATAGAAAATAAAGGAGAGCACAATGGATACAAAAGAGGTACTGAACCAGGTAAAGTCAGACCGGATACAATTTGTGGAACTATGGTTTGTTGATATTCTTGGACAGCTTAAAACAATCACAATTACCCCTGATGAACTTGAAAAAGCTCTTGATGAAGGAATTGGATTTGATGGTTCATCAATAGAGGGATTCGCAAGAATTTTTGAGAGCGACCTCATTGTAAGACCAGAGCCAGAAACATATCTTGTTCTCCCGTGGGCAAAAGAGCCAACTGTAAGATTTTTGTGTTCCATATACACACCCGAAGGAAATTTTTATGACAGTGATTCAAGATACATACTCAAAAGGTATCTGCAGAAAATAGCCAGAAGCGGATATACAATGAATGTTGGACCCGAACTTGAGTATTTCTATTTCAAAAATCCAGAATCTCCAGGGCTTCTTGACCAGGCAACATATTTTGATTTTATTCCCGCTGATATTGGTTCCGGTGTTAGAAATGAAACTGTGTCAATGTGCACAAAAATGGGAATGAAGGTTGAAGCAGCCCACCATGAGGTTGCACCGAGCCAGCACGAGATAGACATTCGGTATGCTGATGCTCTCAAGATGGCGGATATGATGGTTACCCTGAAAATTCTTATAAAACAGGTGGCAGCTTCTCATGGGATATATGCAACATTCATGCCAAAGCCACTTTTTGGACAGAACGGGAGCGGCCTTCATATTCACCAATCACTTTTCAAAAACGGAAAGAATGCCTTTTTTGATCCTAAGGATCCGAACTACCTTTCTCAGACCGCAAAGTCCTATATAGCAGGCGTACTTAAATACATAAGAGAAATAACATCTGTCTGCAATCAATGGGTAAATTCTTACAAAAGGCTTGTGCCTGGTTTTGAGGCGCCTGTATATATTTCGTGGGGCAGGAAAAACCGCTCTGCACTTGTTCGGGTTCCAATCTACAAGCCAGGCAAGGAAAGCGCCAGCAGAATTGAATTGAGAAGTCCAGACCCTGCTTGCAACATATATCTTGCGTTCACAGTGATTCTTGCTGCTGGTTATGCTGGAATAGAAGAAAAACTCAAACTTTCGGCGCCTGTTGAGACCAATATATACGAGATGCATCAGGAAGAAAAATCCAGAAACAACATAGAAACACTACCTGGCAGCCTGATAGAGGCGATCCATGAAACAGAAAAAAGCACTCTTGTCAGGGAAGCACTCGGAGAGCATATATTCACCAAGTTTATTGAAAACAAGAAGATTGAGTGGGACAATTACAGAATTCGCGTAAGCCAGTATGAAATTGAGAATTACTTCCCTGTCCTTTAATTTTTGTTATGCACTATATTCTGGATGGCAATAATATCATCAGGCATCCATTATGGCAGTCGGGTCAAAAGATTGATGACAGAGAGGCGCTGCTTATCTTCCTCAAGGACTACAGAAGAAACCACCCATCTGTGATTTTTACAGTTGCCTTTGACGGATGGGCAGAACTATCATCCACACATCCGGGCATAAAAATCCTCTGGTCCTGTGATGATTCTGCTGACAGAATTATCATTCAGAAATTACATTTGCTCAAACAAGGGGCAATAATTGTTTCAAATGACAATGAAATAAGGAGAAATGCAAAACTGATGGGATTTGAGGTTATGAAGGTTGAAGAATTTCTTCGGATAACAGACAAGGGCAGGAAGACGTCAGGGAAAAATCAAGCTCCAGTTGCCTCCAAAATCCCTTACAGCAGGGTCCCGATAATAGAAAAAGAACTGAAGGAGCACTATGAAAAAAACCCGCCAGACAGTAGAATTAGAAAAATTAGAAAAAAATTTCAAAGATTTCCTTGATAACGAAGATAAAGCAAGGGAACAGGCATTAAGGCTCTCAAGAGAAGTAATACGGCTTTCTTCTCAGGCAATCAAAAAGATTCATCACGCTGATTTTCAACTGGCAAAAAACCTCCTTGTAAGTGCGAAAAAATCATTGAAAACTGCAAAAGATGTACTTCTGGATTTTCCTGAGATAAGGTATGCGGGCTTTATCCACGATGCGGAAAAAGAACTCATTGAAGGTATGATTTTTTATTCTCTGCTTACGGAAGGAAGTATCTATACTGTTGATTTTGATGAATTTGATGTCATCAGTTTCCTTCACGGACTTTCTGAGGCAATGGGTGAATTAAGAAGACACATCCTTGATAAAATGAGAAAGGATGAAATAGATGAACTTGAACATTTTCTTTCTCTTATGGACGATGTTTATTATTTTCTTGCCTCTTTTGATTATCCTGATGTCTTAACCCGTGGATTAAGAAGGTCTGTTGATGTTTTAAGAGCAATTACTGAAAAAACAAGGTCAGATATCACCCTTATTCTGCGGCAAAAGTCCCTTGAGGAAAAGTTAAAATGCCGATAGATTACACCTTTTACCCTTATTATTTTTCATTTGACGAAATAGGTGTTCCAAACTTCTGCACAACAAGACACGGCGGAATATCTCTCTGGCCGTACTCTTCCTGTAATCTAAGTTTCAATACGTCTGATACTCCTGAAAATGTTAGAGAAAACCGCATTATCACATCAAAAAGATTAAATATTCCTGTTGAAAGATTTGTGTATCTTCACCAGATTCACACAGACATAGTTCACCATGCAGGAATATCCCACTGCGAAAAATCATTGGATATACCCGACATTGATGGAGACGGCCTTTTCACCGAAAAAAAGGGAATATGCCTGGCTGTAATGCTGGCTGACTGTGTTGGGGTTATTCTTTATGAGCCTGAAAAACAGGTTATAGGTGTATGCCACAGCGGCTGGAAGGGATGTTTGCTTAATGTTTGTGGAAAACTTGTGGAAAACATGGTGGAAAACTGTGGTTGTAATAGTGAAAATTTCATTGCGGGTATTAGCCCGTCCATATGCAAGAACTGCTATACAGTGAGCTGTGAAATTGTTCAGAAATTCCCTGGCGAATACAATCCTTATTTGTTCCAGATTAACAGTCAGTGGCACATTGATCTAACTGGTATTGTCATACACCAGTTAATGGAAAAAGGCATAAGAGAAGAAAACATATTTGTTTCAAACATCTGTACATATGAAAATACCCATATTTTTTATTCACACAGAGCAGAGAAAAACACAGGAAGATTTGTTTTCGGGATATATCTGAAATAGCATAGTTTTGACACTATCTTCCTTGTTCAAGTAAAATATTAAACCTGAAACCGACTACAGGAGGTAGGCCTATGAAGAAGCAGCAAAAATTGCTGAGAAAACACTATCACAGAAAAATGCAGGCAGCCAGAAAACAGTTAAAAGAACTTGAGCAGGGCAGCCGTCAATTTGACAAACTCAACAGCAGAGCAAGAAAACTCCTTGTCAAAAGAATAAAAGCCGGTTATGAACTGCCGGCAAAGATCTTTTCAAAGCAATCCAACCAGTAAACCATTTCTCTGGAGGGGTCGCATAGTGGCCGAGTGCGCACGCTTGGAAAGCGTGTTCTCGAGTAATCGGGACGTGGGTTCAAATCCCACCCCCTCCGTATCTCTACTTCAGAAGGGATTTGAACGGAGCGAAGATGTTTAGGTCTGAGCAAGCGAAGACCTATGCGGTGGGCCGAGCCGAGTCGCAGTGGGAGACGAGGCCGCCAAATCCCACCCCCTCCGCCAGTTAGGAAGTGTTGAGGATGGCTCGGCCTCTACAAGAGTGTTGGCAAAAATACTTCAGTCGATTTTAGGCGCAAAATTAAATTTTTCATCTTTGTTTTGCAAAGCAAAACGCCAGAAGTGGGCTTTTCTTTTTCTTGCTTGATTTTAATTTATTTAGTATCATTGTATTGGAAACTGGAATTATTAATACTACAATAACATACTATCAAATTATTGAAAATATGGCAAGAGAAAATAAT
>DYKA01000173.1 GCA_020722805.1 Vermiphilus sp. | reverse complement strand
AGTAGTCGCAGGAATGACAAAGTAGTCGCAGGAATAACAGACGTGTAGCAGGAATGACCGTATAAGATACTATGAAACGAGCCGGTAATCTGAAAAAACAATTTCTTTCTTTTGAGAATCTCTATGCAGGGTATCAAAAGGCTTTCAAAGCAACGAAGAACTATTCTGCCTGCGAATTTACCTTTAATCTCGAGAGAGAACTATATCTGTTACAGAAGGAACTGGCTTCCGGGGGTTATATACCCCGCGATTATCGTTATTTTACCATACAAGACCCGAAAGAGCGTGAAATATCTGTCGCTGATTTCAGAGACCGGGTTGTGCATCACTCACTGGTAAACATTCTGGAACCGATTTATGAAAAACGGTTTATCTATGATTCTTATGCTACCAGAAAAGGCAAAGGAACCCACAGGGCAATAGAAAAAGCGCAGCAATTCATGAAACAGGACAGCTGGTATCTGAAAATGGACGTGAGAAAATATTTTAATTCAATCAATCATGAGACACTTAATGGAATTATTGCCCGTTCAATAAAAGAGCCATTTATTCTGAATCTATGCGCTGTCATAATAGCAAAAGGCGGTGACGGCTGTACCGGTCTGCCGATTGGTAACCTTACCAGTCAGTTTTTTGCAAACGTCTATCTTGATATTTTTGACCATTTCATGAAAGACAGGCTCAGAATAAAACATTACGTCAGATATATGGACGATTTCTGCGTTTTCTTTGATGATAAACCATATCTGAAAGATGTCAGAAAAAAAGTGACTGAATTTTTAAAAGTTACTCTCAGGCTTGATATCAAAGAACAGGCAACAGTACTGAACAACAGGCTGCACGGCCTGCCGTTTCTCGGTGTTCGCATTTTTCCGAATCTCATACGATATAAGAGAGAAAATTTCAATCGCAGTTTTAAAAAGTTGAAAACAAGAGAATGGGAATACAATAACGGTTATATTGATTATGAGAAGTATTCAAGTAGTCAGCAGAGCCTTACGGCTCATTTAACTCATTATGGTAATAGTCTGCTGAAAAGCAGGTTATATACAGGCATGGTATCGAAAGCGGGTCTAACCGCGTGAAACGGGGCGGGAGCTGGAACAATTCTGCTGACAACATGCAGGTCGGCAACTGGAACAACAACAACCCGAACAACGAGAACAACAACATAGGCTTCCGCTTTGCGAGTACAGGCGCGTTTGTGAGTATTGAATTTTTCATGGATAATTCAACAGTATAAGCGCAAATCCAGATACCGTGACCTGCATCTGATAGTTTCAGATCAAACATTTACAACTTTCTCACCTCTGGTAGGTTCTTCCGAAGGCGGTGAGAATTTTATTTTTTTTGTTACGGAAAATCCGGCCACGGATGGCCGGCGTTCAGAAACAGAAGGGGGGGCAAAGTCTTTCGCACAACTACAATTGTGCATATTTCATAAATACTATGGGATTATGTAGTATAACGAATG
>DYKA01000172.1 GCA_020722805.1 Vermiphilus sp. | reverse complement strand
ACTTGACAAGAAGGTATCAATGCCTGTGGTGCAGCACGAATTCAGATGGTGGACATCCTTTCCTGACATAAGGAAAAAAAACAAATTTAGTGGCGCAACAAGGCCATATGCACTTGAAATTGCTGAAGAAAATGCAAGAAATGCAGGCCTTTCACACCTGCTTCCACATCTTGCTGATAACAGTCAGAAACTTCAGTTCATTGAAGCAAAAACAAAAATGGAGAATGTCCGACGTGATAATCCAGAACTTGCCGGAATTTGCCACTTTACCGCAATGGATATTGGTTTTTCACCACAGGGAATAATTGATGAATTCTATGAGAAGAAACTTGTCTCTGCTGAACAATGGAGGCAGACAACAGATCAGACCGTTGTGATGATTGACGCCCAGTTTGACGATAGAATATGCATTGCAGGAACCAGATTTGAAAAAAATGTCTTTGTTTCTGACTTCTCCCATCCACCACTAAATAAACCAGTCATCAGGTGGTTTATTTCAACAAATTCAGGCACTGTGGAAGGCGAATTCTCTTATAAACACACTCCTTTCCGGACAGTAAAGGCAGGCAAAATATCTGCTGTCCTTCCAGATGCTTCAAAACCACAAAAAATCTGTGTCAGGGTAATTATCAAAGAAGACAGCAAAACATTTGAAAACAACTGGAACTACTGGATGTTCCCTGAAATTTCTCAAACTCGGGAATCTTTTGTTGTCTACGGTAAATCAAGAAGAACATGGTTGAAAACCATAAGTCAGCGAGTCATAACACCCCATCTGCTTGAAAAAATTTCTCCTGAAATTCTTGTATCTGAAATACTTGACCGTAGATTGGCTGAATATACCGGGGAAGGAAGAAAACTCCTGCTTGTTGTTCCAGAAGGTTTCACAAGGCCATTTTTTCCGAAACTCGGTCTGACAAAAGGAAGATATTTTTTCACCTGCCCTGCAAACTATCCGTCATATGAAGACGGCAACACCGGCACAATAGTAAGAAACCATCCGATACTCGGTGATTTTCCTCATGATAACTTCTGCGATTTGCAGTTCTACAGAATGATTGCCGAATATCCTCCAATTGACTTAAGGCCATTTGGAAAACTAAATCAGGAACCTGTCATTCGCTCGTTTAGCACATGCTTCAGAATGTATCCGCTTGCTTATCTTGCCGAATTTTCATATAAAAAGGGACATATCATCATTACATCCTTGAATCTTGACCAGAAACTTCCTGAAGCAAGATACTTGCTGGCACAGATTATTCAATATCTTGGAAATGTAGAGATACTGCCGGAAAATGTTCTTGATGAAGATATGATTGACCGGCTAATAGAAGAATCAAATACGAAGCCTGATATTTTTGGCTCGCTGAAAGTGTAAAACCTTCTTCGCACAGATTCTTATACAAACCCAAATATTGACTCAGCTCCGTTCATATTTCAGGCACAAGAACATCAAGGGTTTCACCCTTGATAACC
>DYKA01000069.1 GCA_020722805.1 Vermiphilus sp. | reverse complement strand
CAAAAATGTAATCCTAAAGTCAGATCCCATAGGCACATAGTTTTTAATGCTTTTACCTTTGTGCCTCTGTGCCTGAGTATCGCGCTCTTTGTTGATAGGTATTAACTTTGTGCCTATGCATAACAGGGTCCAGTAAGGATTTACGTTAGTTCAATGGCTTCGCAATTAATGTGGTGGGGATATATTTTCCCGTGATCCCCTGACAGGCAGTTGGACTATGAAGGTTGTGCCACGATTGATTTCTGATTTTACCTCAATTTTTCCTTCGTGTTCCTTAACAACCTTCTGGACAATTGCCAGTCCAAAGCCAGTGCCTCTTGTGCCTTTTGTTGAATAGAACAGGTCAAAGATTTTTTTCTGTACTTGCTGTGGAATTCCTCTACCATTGTCAGAAATCTCAAGTTTAATCAGTTTTGTTTCAGGGATATATCTTGTGGATATATTGATAATTCCTTTGTTTTCTTCCACTGCGTCCATTGCGTTCACCAGAAGATTTGATACCATTCTATCTATTCTTTCGGGGTCAATCGCAACTTCTGGTATGGACCGGTCATAGTTTTCAACAATCCTGATATTTTTATCCTTAAATGACTCCTTCACCATTGCTACTGAATCGGCTACCACTCTGTTGAAGTCAGAGATTTTCAGGTCAGGCGCCCTGTCTCTTGCATAATCAAGCATGGAGAGAACCATTGATTTTATCTTCTGATAACTCCTGTTGAGAATAGCTGCTGCGGTTTCAATTGTTTCGTAGTTTTTATCCTTCAGCCCATCGTTTATCATTTCAATGCTTCCTTCAAGTCCTGTGAGAATGTTTTTAATGTCGTGTGAGATACTGCCGATTGTCTGGCCCAGAAGTACAAGCTGTCTGTCGCGAAGTATTTTCTGGTTCAGCCTGAAATTGCTGAGGGCAAAACTTACCATCGTGCAGCCAGCAATAATAAGTGCTGTTTCTTCTGCTGAAAAGGTTCCATTTGAGGACTTCCTGCCGATAAAAAAGATTCCAAATTTTTCTGACGTTGTTCTTAAAGGAGTTATAAGAAGATTGAATTTTCTATTTCCTACAGAAGTGTTTTCAGACAGTTGAACTTCCCCGGAATGGAATTTTTCCTCTGCGAATGAGCGAAATTGCTCCGGAAGTAAAAACCTATCAGGCAAAAGTTTATAGCCGGGAATCAGACTTTTATCCTCCTCATTGAGCAAGAATCCCACAATAAAATCAACCCTCATTGTTTTTTGAATTTGAGTACCAAGGATGTTTAAGAGTTCAAGTTCATTGGCCAAAGCAGCCATGCTTTCTGCAAGGCTGTGAATAAGAACGACTTCACTTAAGAATGGATAAAAACTTTTTTCAACTGTTTTCATGCTGTCAAGAAGACCTTCAACAAATCCATCAACCTTAGAAATCTTTTCGCTGGCAGTGATTTTCTGTTCAAGCCCCTTGATCAGAACATTAAACCTGTCGGCGATAAATTCAACTGGCTTAACGACCACAGGATTTACCACTGCCTCAATGGGTTTAATCATTATCTCAAACGGCCTTACTACGGATTCAATCGCCTCGGCAAAAGTTCTTTTTTTCCTTTTTTTCTTCACAGGCATTGTTTTGCGAATTTCCTTTCTTTCCCTCTTCTGTTCTTCCTTTTTTTCCTGCGGAATGAAGACCTGGGAAATTTTTGGTGGGCGGTGCAGGATTTGAACCTGCGGCCTCCTCCGTGTGAGGGAGGCGCTCTTGCCCCTGAGCCAACCGCCCTGATGTTATTCTACCATAATTTCACACAGAGATTGATATGTTGTCTCTTCCTGTGAGTTTATATATCATTATGAGAGCAACAAAACTGACAAGCATTCCAAGCACACCGAGGGCTGATGCAATGTAAGGTCCGTCAGTTACCCTTCCTGCCAGTTGATATATGCCCTTTGCAATAGGGAAATACTGCTGTTTGCTGACAAGTATCAAACTGCTTGAGACCTCCATCATTGAAAATGCAAATGCAAAGATAAAGCCAGCAACAATTCCATTTTTCAGCATTGGTCCGGTTATCTTCATAAAAGTTGTCCATCTGGATGCACCGAGATTGAGTCCTGCTTCTTCAGAAGAAATGTCAATCTGTTGAAGGTTTGCCATAATTGACCTTGCAGAAAATGGCAGTCGCCTCAAAACATAGGCAATGATTAAGAGAAAAACAGGAAAACTCCTCGGGTCAAGAAATGTCTCTGAAAAAGCAAGCACAAAAGCAAAAGCAAACACAATACCCGGGACAGCCATAGGAAAAATGATGAAACTTTCAAGGATCTGCCTTCCTCTTATATGGGACCTGTATATAACAAGTCCTGTTGCCAGACTTATTATGGTGGTGATTGTTCCTGCGATGCCACTGTAAACAGCGCTGTTTATCAGACTGATTCTTGCTACAGGATGATGGAAAACTTCCCGGTAATAATGAAGTGTCCATCGTTCAGGAAATACTGTGAAAAACCATTTTTCTGAAACAGAATTAAGAATAACTGCCATATGAGGCAAGAGGGAAATAAAGAGTAAAAACACAAGATAAAGCAGAACAATAATTGAAACTGGTTTACCAACAGAAACAGGCTGTCTTGTTGTTCTGTATCTTACAATTCCAACATAGGAAATTTTTTCAAGGAAGTATTGCGTGCTGAAAAACAAGATAACAGCAATGATACAAATGAATATCACAAGCACATATCCCGCTGGATTTGAGTATATGTCTGTAAGGGACTGAAATATTGATACGGGTATCAGGTCTGGATAATCAAAAACAAGAGGGGTCCCAAGGTCTGTGAGAGACCATATAAAGACGAGAAATGCTCCAGCAAAATACCCCGGGAGAGACATAGGCAGAATGACTTTTCTCAATGTCTGCCAGAAAGATGCTCCCATATTTTCAGCTGATTCAATACAGGATGTCTCTATGTTTTCAAGAGAAGCAGCCATATTGAGATAGATAATTGGATAAAGATGCAACACCTGCAGTATGAAAATTCCGGTCAGCCCTGCACCAAGAAAATTGATCGGCTGGTCAATTATTCCTGTTTTCATCAAAAGCAGATTTACTGGCCCAAAACGGGACAGGATCTGTCTCATTCCAATTGCAGAAACAAATGGCGGTGCAACGAGAGGTAAAAGAAATGCTTTTCTCCAGAAGTTTCTGCGAGGGATTTCTATAAAACCTGTCATAAGGGCAAGCGGAATTGCGATAATACTTGCTGCTGCAGTAACAGACAGCGCAAGAAGGATACTATTTGTAAAACTGTGCCTCACCGCGATATTTGACCAGACAACAGGAAAAAGATGAATTGAAATATTGGTTGATTTCCAGAACAAAAATGCAGCAGGGTAAACTGTGAAAGAAAGAAAAAACACAAGCAGCAATAAAAACAGTCCTGTCATTTTTTTTCCCTGAATACGAGTGTGTGTTCAGAATCAATCATTACAGAAAGTTTTCTTGTGCTCGGCATCTTGAAGGATAAAGGCGAGAAAACCGCCTTGAAAATCAGGTCGTTCATTTTCAAAATTGCATTAACAGCGGGACCAGTGTACTCAACAGAAACAATTTCGCACTCAATGCAGTTAGCGGTTTTCTCGGAAACAGGATGAAGAAATTCCGGTCTGAACGCCACGACAACCTGTTCGCCATCAGCAAAATGTGAGGATACCTTTCCCCTGAGCATGCCTGCGGATGTTTCTATCAAACAGAAGTCGCCTCTACAATGTTTAACTGTGCCACGAATCTTATTAATCTCTCCAAGGAAACTGGCGGTTTCAATACATTTTGGTGTTTGATATAGAACTTCAGGGGAACCAGTTTCAACAATGTTTCCATTCATCATTATCGCAATTACATCAGCAATCAGCATCGCCTCTCTCTGGTCGTGTGTTACATAAATTGTTGTGATGCCAAGATTTTTTTGAAGCATTTTGATTTCCTGTCTTAATTCATCTCTCAGATGTGCATCAAGATTGCTTAATGGTTCGTCAAGCAGAAGAATTTCCGGCTCAACCACAAGTGCTCTTGCAAGTGCAACCCTTTGCTGCTGCCCTCCGGAAAGATGCTGAGGTTTCTTTTCTGCATAATCAGCAAGATGAACCATTGAAAGAATCTTCTTCACCCTTTCCTTTATGATACGGGACGGATATTTTCGTAATCTCAAACCGAATGCGACATTTTCAAAAACATTCATATGGGGCCATAGACTGAAATTTTGAAACACCATTGCTGTATTTCTTCTGTTGGCAGAAAGTTCCGTTATATCCTTGCTGCCTATTAATATTTTTCCGCTGTCAGGTTTTACAAAACCAGCAATAATTCTCAAGAGAGTTGTTTTTCCGCTTCCTGACGGTCCAAGAAGTGCAAAAAGTTGTGATTCCATTACAGTCGTTGAAACATCATTGAGAATATTCACATTGTCATATTTTTTTGTGATGTTAAGTACAGACAGTTTCTGGATATTGTTCATCTGGCATCCTCTGCATGAATTTCCACAAGGTCTTTATCCTCAAGGATATAATCTCTCCCTGCAATAATCGGGTTTCCCTTTCCCTGTTTCCACAATCTTGCATACCTGAAAGTTTTCACAAGGTCTTTATGAATTGATTTTGCAAGGTCTTCAAGGGTTGACCTTGCTGAAATTGTATATGGGTCCTTCAATTCCGGGGGTTTGCCAGGTATTTTTGTGTAGACCCTTATGATGTCAAGCATTTTGAAGATTGACTCTCCGAGGATATCTATATTCAACATATTCTGCGCAGAGATTGTCAAAAGTTCTCTGCCAACAGGATAGAATTCACAGAGGATGTTTTTAATATCTTCCCACACAGGAACATCCATCTTGTTTCCAGCCCACAGGATTTTTTTTGTGAATTCCCACAGACCCTGCTGTTTGATCTTGAACTGTTCAAGTACACTTATTGTTTCATCCATTCTTTCAAGTATGTTATCATCAGCAAGGTCAAGCAGAATCAGGATTATGTCTGATTTTCGCAAAAGGTCTCCGAGCCAGTTTTCAGAAATGTCCGGCGAAAGAGGAGGGGTATCCACCATTTGAATCTGAATGTCTTGATACTGGAACATCCCTGGCTGGGGGATTTTGGTGGTGAATGGATACTCAGCAATCTCCGGTCTTGCTTTTGTCATTGAAGCAAGAAGTGTTGATTTTCCTGTGTTTGGAGGGCCTGCAATTATTACCTGTCCTGCTCCTTCTCTTTCAATTGTTGGAACAGGACTGCCTCTTGAGATAACCTTTTTTTCTGCTGCTTCCTTCCTGAGTTTTGCAATCTTTGATTTCAACTCCTTTTGAAGTTTTTCTGTGCCTTTGTGTTTTGGCATTATTGCCATCATCTCAAGGAGTATGGCAATTTTTTCCTCAGGAGTTTTTGCATTCTTTAACTCTGCTTCTTTTGTATGGTAATGTGGGGGAAGATTGGCTACCATGTTGTTTTTCCTTCACGCAATATTTTCAACCTTCTGAGAGAGCACTCTGTTAAGGAACTGGCCGGTGTATGACCTTCTGTTTTTTCTTACTTCCTCAGGGGTTCCGGTACAAACAATTTCTCCGCCCCTGTCTCCGCCTTCCGGACCGAGGTCAATGATGTAGTCGGCTGATTTTATCACCTCTATATTGTGTTCAATAACCACAACAGTACTTCCTTTGTCAACAAGCCGGTTGAGAACAGCGAGCAATTTCTGTATATCATAAAAATGAAGGCCTGTGGTTGGTTCGTCAAGTATATAAAGGGTTTTTTCGTTGCCCCGTCTTGATAATTCTGCAGCGAGTTTAACCCTCTGCGCTTCTCCACCTGAAAGGGTGGTTGCCGGCTGACCGAGTTCAAGATAACCCAGTCCAACATCGCAGAGGGTTTGAAGTTTTGTTGAGATTGCAATATTGTTTTTGAAAAATTCCCTTGCCTCTTCAATTTTCATCTCCAGAACCTCTGCAATGTTTTTCCCGCGATATTTTATCTCAAGGGTTTCTTTATTATATCTTTTTCCGCCACACACCTCGCATGGAATGAAAACATCCGGAAGAAAATGCATTTCAATCTTTGTTATGCCTTCTCCCTGACACGCATCACACCTTCCGTCTCTCAGATTAAAGCTGAACCTACCCGGCCTGTAACCCCTTATTCTTGACTCCTGAGTTATGCTGAAAAGTTTCCTGATAAGGTCAAATGTTCCTGTATATGTCGCAGGGTTAGACCTCGGGGTCCTTCCGATTGGAGACTGGTCTATTACCACAACCTTATCAATATGTTCAACTCCGATTATTGCCTGATGCTTTCCGGGAACAGTTTTGCTGGAATAAAGAATTTTTCTCAGTCCCTGTGTGAGGACATCATCAATAAGGCTGCTTTTTCCTGAACCACTCACTCCAGTTACACAAACAAATAATCCAAGAGGAATGGACACATCAATGTTTTTCAGATTGTTGTGTGAGGCGCCAATAACGCGAATATATTTGTCATTCGGTTTCCTTCTTTTTTCTGGAACAGGAATAAATGCCTTTCCGGAAAGATATCTTCCAGTAATAGATTTTTCAGAAGCAATGATATCTTGAACTGTTCCACACCCAACAATCTCTCCGCCATTTTTTCCTGCTCCTGGTCCGAGGTCAATAATGTAGTCAGCGTTCCTCATCATTTCTTCATCGTGTTCTATTACTATCACTGTATTTCCAAGTGAGACAAGATGTTTGAGGGTTGTTATCAGTCTTATGTTGTCTCTCGGGTGCAATCCTATGCTCGGTTCGTCAAGAATGTAAAGAACTCCTACAAGTCCCGAACCTATCTGAGTCGCAAGTCGTATTCTCTCTGCTTCTCCGCCTGAAAGGGTATGCGTCATTCTGTCAAGAGTCAGATAATCAAGTCCGACCTCCTGAAGGAAATTTGTGCGGCTTATAATTTCCCTGAGAATCTGGTGTGCAATAATCTGTTCCCGCTGGGTAAGCTGGATATCCTGAAAGAATTTTTTTACAGCCGAGACACTCATCCTGCAGATATCCATTATTGAATTATCTGCAATCGTTACAGCGAGTGCCTCTGGTTTCAGACGGTCTCCATGGCAGGATGGACAGACAAGTTCTCTCATATACTTCATTATCTCTTCCCGTCTGAATTCGCTTTCTGTTTGATGAAAAAGCCGCTCAAGATTCGGGATAACCCCTTCATAGAATCCTTCCTCATCACCGTAGAGTATAAAGTCAATCTCTTTTTTTGATAGGTCCTTTACGCTGTCATCAAGGTTTCTTCCAATATGACTCAGCATATCCCTCAAAAGTCCTCTGTAATAGAAGAAAATGTGTCTTCCTCCTGTATCCTGCCAGGGTCTTATTGCGCCTTCTCTGAACGTCTTATTTTTATCAGGAATAACAAGTTCAGGGTCTATCTTCATCAGAAATCCAAGTCCCTTGCATTCAGGGCACGCCCCATACGGACTGTTAAAAGAAAAATTTCTTGGTGCAAGTTCTTCAAAACTTATTCCACATACAGGACAACCCAGTTTTTCATTAAAAAGATGGTCTTTTCCGTTTTGACTTACCACAATAAGACCCTTTCCGATTTTTAGTCCGAGTTCAACGCTTTCCGCAATTCTCTGTCTGTCAAAAACGGATTCAAACTCATCAATAATTACCTCAATTGAATGCGAGACATATCTTTTCAGCGATATTTCCTCATCAAGATCAAAAACCTTCCCATCTATGCGGACCTTCAGGAAACCGGATTTTTTTATTTCTTCAAGGATTTTTCTATACTGACCTTTTCTTCCGCGAACAATCGGTGCAAGTATCTGGATATTAGTTTTTTCAGGAATAGCGACAATCCTGTCAACAATCTCGCTTGACGATTGTTTCGTAATTGGTCTGCGACATACAGGACAGTGGGGTTTCCCAATTCTTGCATAAAGAAGCCGCAAATAATCATAGATTTCTGTTGTAGTTGCAACTGTGGAACGGGGGTTTGACGCTGATTTTCTTTGTTCTATTGCAATAGCAGGCGGTAAGCCAAATATGTGGTCAACATCGGGTTTTTTCATCTGCTCAAGAAACTGTCTTGCATAGGCGGACAAACTTTCAATGTACCTTCGTTGTCCTTCAGCGTAAAGGGTGTCAAATGCAAGGGATGATTTCCCTGAACCAGAAATTCCCGTTATAACAATAAGGTTATTTCTCGGAATTCTTATGGAAATATTCTTAAGATTATGTTCCCTTGCACCCTGAACGATGATGTATCTGGCACTTTCCTCAGGAATCACCTGTGATATTTTTATTTCCTGATCCATCTTGTTCCGTATTGAGTATCTTCAAGAAGAATCCCCTGCGCAGCGAGATTATTTCTTATTTCATCCGCCCTTTTGAAGTCCTTTTCTTTTCTTGCCCTTTCCCGTTCTCTGATCAGGGATATGATGTGCTCTGGCAGTTGTTCCACGTCAGGTTCAATAATTTCAATTACTTCATTAATCTTCTTGAGAAACTGTACAATTTTTTCCGCGTCCCTTCCTGAGAGCACATTCTTTTCAAGAATATCGTTTATATTACTTACAAACCTGAAGATTTCAGATATTGCCGAAGAGATATTCAGGTCATCACTTAATCCATTGAGAAAACCCCGGGATGCTGAATTGATAAATGTTTCAACCTCTTTGCTTTCCCCACCCGGGTTCTTAAGAGAAAAACAAATCCTCTGATAAAATGCCTGCAGGTGCCTCACAGTATTTTCCGACTGTTTAAGTGATTGTTCTGTGAAATTTAATGGGTCTCTATAGTGGGTTGTCATAAGAAGGTATCTTATTGCTACCGGATTACAACCTTTTTTCAAAAGGTCTCTGAGAGTATAAAAATTTCCCTTTGATTTTGACATTTTCTCGCCATTGACGAGAAGGTGTGCGCAGTGAAGCCAGTAGTTTACAAACCTTCTGCCTGTTGCTGCCTCGCTCTGTGCTATCTCATTTTCGTGATGTGGAAATATATTGTCAATTCCTCCTGTATGTATATCAAAGGTTTCACCAAGATATTTCATGCTCATTGCCGAACACTCAATATGCCATCCTGGCCTGCCCTTTCCAATATCTGTTTCCCAGAAAAAAGGCTCTTCTTTTGCTGCCTTCCAGAGGGCGAAATCCCGCGCTTCTTCTTTTTCGTATTCATCTTCGTTTGTTTGAACAGTAAGAATCTGTTCAAAGTTATAATGGGATAGTTTTCCATAGTCTGGGAATGAACTGATTCTGAAGTAGATGGAACCATCTTTTTCATACGCATGACCCTTTTCAAGAAGTTTTTTTATAAGCAGAACCATTTCCTGAATATGCTGGGTTGCTCTGGGAAAGTACGTTGCCTTTTTCAATTTCAGGGATTCCAAATCCTGAAAAAAGGCATCTATATATTTCTGTGTGTACTGATTCAGGGAGAGATTCTCTCTGAGGGCTCCTGCTATCGTCTTGTCATCAACGTCTGTTATATTCATCACCCTGATAACCTGATATCCAGCATATTCAAGAAATCTGTGAAGAAGATCTTCAAACACATAAGCCCTAAAATTACCTATGTGCGCATAGTCATAGACAGTTGGCCCACAGGTATACATTCTTACCTGATGATTCTTTATTGGAACAAATTGCTCCTTTTTTCTGGATAAGGTATTGAAAAAAACAATCATGCAATCTCCAGTTTTCTTTTTATTTCAGGGTCTGTGAATTTATCTTTTTCATAAATAATCACCTAACCCTGTTTATATTTACAGGCACAAGAACATCAAGGGTTTCACCCTTGATAACCCT
>DYKA01000068.1 GCA_020722805.1 Vermiphilus sp. | reverse complement strand
AGTCATCAATCCTGCTGTGCATAAAACATTACGGGTGCTGTAATACCGCCTGTTCCAAGTTCATTCAATCTCTTATTTACAATCTTCACAGAGACAAAGTTCTCTTTACCGAACTGAACAAAATCTGTGGCTTCAAATTCAAAAGGGACAAAAGGTCTTCCATGACTTGTACCAATCAGATTGCCATTAATCCATACCTTTGCCAGTTCGTCCACCCCACCAAACCATATGAATATTTTTTTGCCTTTGAATGTTTCAGGAATTATAACAGATGTCCTGTACCAGGCATCTCCTTTATAATATCTCAGACCCTGGTCACTCCAGGAAAACGTTTTTGTTTTTATTTTTATCCAGTTTCCTCCAATCCTGCCTGTCCTGTAATAACCAAGTTCTTCTCCGAGAGATTCAGGGTCAATCAGAAAGTCCCACTCATCAGGTAGTCCTGCAACAAAAACATTTTTTCCAGTCACTTTTTCGTATCCCTGTTCAACGCATGGTGAAAAGAATCTCTTCATATAAGATGTGGCTGCTTTTTCAGAAAACATCTTGGGTTCATACTTAAAAGCCGTCTGCTGGATATCCTGAAGTTTTTCAAGGTCTTTTTTTGCAGAAACAAATTCAAAACTATTTCTGTGTTCAAGCATTGAAAGAAATGTCGCAAGATAGTCGTAGCTTAATCTGAATATGGCGACTCTTTCAGTATATTTTGTTCCTTTCACAAGTTTCTCAGCATTCTTAAGATAGCCATCGGCTTTTTTCATTATTTCATTGTTGTAAATAAAAGGAAAGTCATAAGAACAACCTGTGTGGAAGTCTGCGTCTCTCAGGGCAGAATCCATCAATATAAGATATTTTTCCATTTCCTGCGAGGCAGGACCAAAGAAGTTGACCGCAAAGTCATGTATCAAACCATCAACATCTGCCCTGTGGTTCCAGAATAATCTGGTGGCAATATAAATCGTTGGAGTCATGCTCGCCCAGTGCGGAATGGTTTCCACCCTCCATCCCTTGATACCGAGAGCCCTGGCAAGGGGAATCTCATCTCTTATGGCGTGAACCTTACTGAATGGGAAGCCAGGGTCAGCAAGCTTAAAAGGTATCCTCTTTCATATATCTCTGGCAGTAATTTCCCCCATGCTTCCATAATCTTTCTGTAATAACTCCTTTCAGGACAAACAGGGTTTGACATACCATGTATTCTGCACAAACTTATCGGTGCAAAAGCAGGCACTATCCTCGGGTCTGGTTTCACTTTTACAGGCGGCTTCATATAACAGGAATAACAGTAAAAACCAATCTTCTTATCAGGAAATTCATCCGAAATACCTTCAAGGACCTTATTAAAAAACCAGATATACCTGTCTGTCATTGAAATCCTGTGTTCAAATATATCAAAGTCGCCGGCGTCAAGGGCACGACAATTCGGACATTCACAGAATCCTGCTCCATCGTTTGGACCCATTCCTATCCATGGTGCAGAAGGATTTTTTCTGAAATAATTCTTTGCCTGGATTATTGCTCTGGCAAGAACCTCCGGGTTTGAAACGCACAGTTGACTCTTTTGCCTTTTGCCATCAACAAGCGCAAAAAGTTCTGGCTCTTTTTCTATATCGGCTTTCCCTATATCAATGCCGTGGCATGAAGGAAAAACCGGTCCTCCGAGACGCATTCTTCTGTACCAGGTTCTATCTACCGCCATTTGCAGGTGCCTGGCCGCGAAAGAAGGAATTTGAACAGTGTTCTGTTCATCTATGGTAATTGTCTTTTTCTCAGGTATCACTGTTCCAATATCACCCGGCATGTACCAGCGAACCCCCATCTGTTCAAGAAGTTCATATACACCAAAAAGTGTTCCTTCAGGTGAAAGCCCTGATATTCTGATGTAATTACCAGAACTACTGGTATGTGCCTTTATCATAAATGAAGCAGGGTCATCACCCTGGGACCTGATTGCCTTTTCCATTTCCTGGGTTATCCCGGAAGTACCTATGTAGATGCTGGTTATCTTTTTCCTGTCCTGAGCAATCTCCCAGCCCTTTCCTGGTACTTCCTGAACTATTTCAATCCTGCAGCCGCTCATTTTTTCAATGTGATCTACCAGTTCTCTGGCAGCAAGTTGTTCATCCGGATGCGGCTGCGCAGGGATTAGAATCGCTGATTTTGCGATTCCGTTTTCAACAACTGCAATCTGCTTTGCTTCTATCACAAACCCACACAATAAGGTTGCTGCAAGTATAAAAAAGGACCTCATTTCTTACCCTCCCTTTTTCAATGATTCCCTGACTTCTGCTACCAGTTTTTCTATCCTCCTGCCATACTCAATGTAATTTCTGTATCTTGCTTCTGCGTCTGATTTTATACTGGGGTCATGATACACAACAGCCATATGAGGTTCTATTGATATTCCACCGTCATAACCGTTTGCAAAAAGGTCAGTGAGAACCTCCCTCACCTTTCCATTCCCTTCACCTGGAAAGGTGCACACATGACTTCCGTCTTCTTTCACATAACCGTCCTTGATGTGAACATACACAATGTATTCCTTCACGTGTGTATAAAACTCCCACGGATCCTGCATTTTATAAGGTTTCTTACCCCGAACATCCAGATCGAAAAGTGGATTGCCTGTATCATACACAAGTTTGAGCGCAGGGGAATTCACACCTTCCAGAAGCCGAAGCGTATGCTCCCATGAGAGGGACCCCCAGCCAGAACAGTTTTCATGAACACAAAGAATTCCTGCGTCTTCTGCCATTTTCACAATTGTTCTTACCCTCCTTATTGCCTCTTCTGACCAATCAACATCAAGGACTTCCTCAGGTATGGCAAAACTCATAATCCGAATCATTTTTACACCCAGCCTTTGCATGCGGGGTATTGCCCTTTTCATTTCTTCATAACTGGGATCCGGCGGCTCTGTTATTTTTTGAGACCAGTTTGCAACACCACTTCCAAAACAATTGATTTTAATCCCGGATTCCTGCAGCTTTGAAACGACCTCATCAAACTTTCTGTCATCAATCATAGTAAGATTGGTACCGTCAATACCTCTTGCTTCTATGTATTTCCAGCCGAGCTCTTTTGTTGCACGAATCTGTCCATCAATGTCCGGTGCTGCCTCATCTGCAAATCCTGTGTGATACATAATATCCCTCCTCTTTGGTTATTTTACTGTTTGTTTTCCTCAATATCAGGGAGACGAAGTGAAGTTTCAATATGATTGACTGATTCAATATCTTTATCTGATATACCTGATTCTTTCAGTCTTTTTACAGAAGGCATAAGTCTGCTTTCAAAAGAAGATATTGCTGCATTATAGCTTTTCACCGCTGAATCAAGGGACTTACCTGTTTCTTTAAGATGCTCCGCAAACACTAATATTCTATCATAAAGCTGTCTGCCCATCATTGCAATCTGACGGGCATTTTCAGTGATTGAGTACTGCTGCCATCCAAAAGCCACTGCCTTGAGGAGTCCAAGCAGCGTCACTGGAGTTGCAATGAGGACATGATTTTCTGCTGCGTATTCAAGAAGTTTCGGGTCAATCTCGTATGCAGCACTTATTGATGCCTCATTCGGAACAAACATAATAACTGCTTCTGGAGCCGGCGTGCCCTTAAACTGAGACCAGTATTTCTTGCTTGAGAGTAGCTGGACTGTCTCTCTTACCTTCTTTGCAAACATCTGCAGTTTTTCCTGTCTTTGCGATGGTTCTGAATTCATTGCGTCAAGATAGGCAAGCATCGGTGTCTTTGCATCAACAGGCAGTATCCCTCCATTTGGCAGGTGAATTATCATATCAGGCCTACCTTCTTCCAGACTCACCTGTTCTTCATATGCCACATGCTTTGTCATCCCTGCAAGCTCAACCACTCTTCTCAGTTGAACCTGTCCCCACTGTCCGCGGACTTCAGTTGTTCTTAACGCCTGATTTAGTTGTAAGGTAAGGGTTTTCAACTGATCCTGTGCCTTAAAAAGATGCTGAAGCTGCATCTGTAATCCTTCGTATGCACCCTGCCTTTTCTGCTCAATAATGCGGATTTCACTGTCCATCTTTTTCAGTGTTTCTGACAGGGGTTCAACAATCTTTTGAATCTCAAGTTTATGTGTGGACCAGTCCCCGCGCACCTGATGAAGAATTGAGTCAAGGGACTCTCTGGCACTTTTCAAAAAATCCTCGGCGTTTCCCCTGAGTGCCTGGGTTGCAAGTGAACTGAATGCATCTTTCAACTGCTGCTGGGTCTTTTCTGTCCACGATATTTTTTCATTAAATGATTCCCTTTCCTTTTTCAGCTCTGCTATCTCAATTAACAGTTGGGAATTTTCTTCTGATCTTTTTTTTATTTCTGATTCAAGTTCAGATATTTTTCGGTCTTTTTCTTTTATGGTTTTTAAATTTTCCCTATACAGAAAATAAAAAATAGTAAGGAGTACCAAACTGACAAGAATCAAACTTATGCTATTCATTTTTTCCACTCTCTTTTTTATCTTTGGAACCTGTAGAGTTTTTCTTTTTCTCTTCATACATCAGCATATCTGCTTCAGTTACAAGCTCATCAATTGTTTTTTCCTGCGAAGGGTCATATTTCAAAATCCCTATGCTGAGAGAAATATCAAAATTCCTTCCTGACCTTCTTTTGTTGTGTTTCTCTATTCCATTGATAAATCTTTTTTTCAGAACATCAGCATTATCTCCTGTTGCCTCAGGAGGAAGCACCAGAAACTCATCACCACCGACCCGTCCAATGATATCACTTTTCCTGAAAACATTTCTCAGTATTGCCGCTGTTTCCTTGAGAACCATATCTCCCATTCTGTGACCGGATGTATCATTTATTTCTTTCAATCCGTCAATATCAACAAAGGCAAGATGGAAGGCCCTACCTGTTCTCTTTGAACGTTTCAGTTCATACTCTGCAAGCATAAAAAACCCTCTTCTATTGTAAAGTCCTGTAAGGTCGTCCATCAAAGACAATGTCCGCAGTTTCTCTTCGAGAAGTTTCCTTTCGGTTATATCAATCCCTGAACTCAATGTTCCTGAAATTCTTTTGAACCTGTCTGTGATAACAGTATTTGTCCACATAATAATCTTTTGTTTCCCTGATGAGGTAATCACCGGGTTTTCCACTGACCTTGTATTTCTTGTAAGCAGTCCCTTCAGCAGCAGTGAGTGCGTCCTGCGAAGTTTCTTTCTCAAACCTTGCGGGATCACAGTTTCAAACCAGTCCTTCCCGACAAGTTCTTCCTCAGAATAGCCAAGAAGTTTAAGGCCTGTTTGATTGATCAGTTTTACTCTTCCGTTTCTGTCAAGTATAACAATAATTGAACCCGCAATATCAAGATATCTCCTGGCCAAATCTCTTTCTGCTTTGATGATTGTGCCTGAATTCCTTAAACTTGCATATGCCCTTGCACTGGCAATTGAAAGACCGGCAATCTGGCTCATTGTTTCTGCAAGATATCGCCTGTGGCTGCCTGCGTTTTCACCAGAAAAAAATCCCCTTATCGTGATGATTGCATATTCCTGTTTTTTGTGCGAAACCAGCAAATAAAGAGTATTGTCGCTGGTATCCAGAAAAGACCTTCCCGGATTTTTTCTTATTTCCTTCATTAAATTCCTGTGCGTCTGACTGAATTGTTCCAGCGATATCTGCTCAACTGATATAGGATGGAATATGACTGTATACAAATCAATCAGATTTTCAATTGTCTGTTTTTCTTTCATCATTGCTGTTAAATTTCCAAGCAAGTCAAAGGCAAAAGAAAGGTCTGCAACCTTTCTTCTCAGGATAAGGTTCTGCTGCTCCATTTCTATATTTTGCTTCAGTTTGAAGTGTTTAATCTCTTTTTCAATCAAAGACAGAAAATAGTCCATACCGGCATTAATTATTTCAACAAATGGTTTATTTCTGTAAGGGGCAATATGAGAGTTTTTCGGCGCTATTGTATTTAGGAGCACAAATCTTTTGTTACCAGCAGGTTTTATCTTATTAATACTGTTCGGCAGGATGAATATCCTATTAGAGTTTTCTCTAACAAAGGTTGGATTAATAATCATTTCTGCGCAGTTTTTGATTTCTGTTATCTGTATTTTCCGTTTCAAATTTTCAGGGATATCAGGCATTTTCATACATTTACACAGAAACACGCGAATACTTGAATATTCATGGTTTTTTATAATCTCCAGGATTCTTTTCTGTCTGCATACTGCAAATATGTCAAAGCAGTCCTCTTCTGCAAAGTGTCTCTTTGCAGCAGACGCCTCTTTTTTCAGGTTCTTGCATACAATTATGCACAGTCGTGAGTTCTTATTATTCAATGCGTCAGCTGATAATTTCATGCATCTCCTCTTCAAGAACCTCCAGGAAAACATCAACAACATCAGGATTAAACTGAGTTCCGCGGTTTTTTTTCAATTCTTCAATGGCCTGCTTTTTTGAAAGGGCCGGTCTATATGCTCTGGCTGAGGTTATCGCATCATACGCATCAGCAACAGCAAGTATCTGTGCAAGTATGTTTATTCTGTCTCTGGTCAATCCATCAGGATAACCTTTGCCGTCAAATCTTTCATGGTGTTGTCTGACAATTTCAAGACAGTCCCTGTCAAAGAAAACAGGCCTCAACATTTCTTCACCAGCAACCGGATGCCTCCTGATAATGTTCCACTCCTGTTCTGTGAGGGTATCCTGTTTTTGAAGTATGTTTTCTTCTATCGCAAGCTTTCCGATATCATGCAGGAGCGCTATTTCCTTCAGCAGTGTAATCTTCTTTTCAGGAATCCGCATTTTCCTTGCAATAATTTCCGAAAAAAATGCAACCCTTTCAGAATGTCCTTTTGTATAGGGATCCCTCGCCTCAAGAATTGTGACAAAGGAACGAATTGTGCGGTACAGATAACTTTGAAGCATTTTTCTTGAGGTGTAAAGTCCAACAATCATCTGGTTGAATGCCCTTGCAAGCTGACCGAACTCATCATTGCTTATGACCGGCACCCGATAGTCAAGATTCCCTCTTTGAATGTTTCTTACACCTTCAACAAGCCCCCATAATGGAGCCGAAATCTGGTGCGAAACAAAAAAGCCGAAAAACACAGTAAGCATAATTATAATCAGGGTGAACATCAGTATCTGAAAATGGACAACTCTGTTAATCCTTATTGTGTCTGCCGCACTGTAGTCAACCTTTAATATCGCAGATACTTCACCGCCTGCATTCCTTACAGGGAAATATCCTGTCAGAAGATAGTTTCCATCAATCTTTTGTATGTCTCTGTTGATGAGAGGTGCAGCAAAAGCCACAAAAATGCCAGGGAATTTTTCTGATGGATATACCGAACCGGGCTGTTTCACAGAGTTGTTTGTATTATCCGTGCCAGCGGATGAAAGGATGTAGAAATTGTTCTTATCGTTTTTCAAGATGTATATCCCTGATACTGAAGGAATCTCTGTGACAATCCTGTTTAGTTTTTCGCCAAGCCATTTGCAGTCATCAGAAGAAAACCACAAACCATCCGGGACCTGTTGCGGCAGGCGGTCTGACTCAATCATCGCAGAAAGGGCACTTGCAATACCTGATAGTTCTGTTCTCAAAAGGTTTACCTGGTACCTGGATATGTATCTGCTTATCAAAAGGTTCACTGATATGATGGCAACTATCACAGGCAGTGTGAAGGTCAACATAACTCTGGTGCGAAAACTACGGCTTCGTGGAAATGGAATTCTCATGGAATTAACGTTATGTTCATCCAAACACGCAAAAATTCATGCCTTTGAAACCATGTCAAGAAACTTATCAAGGAGCAACCTGTCTCCAGGAGAAATCAAGGTAAATTGACAGCCGTATTGACGCATGGAATCAATCTGACGTTCATTCAAAATCAGGCAATCTGCTCTGACAACTTCCGAAAAATGCTTGATAACAAGTTTCATTTCAATGGAATAGGTTTTTCCTATTTTAAGAGGATGCCTTGTTTCTATACGCACACCTGTCTTGCTTATATTAAGTATGTTCACATCAATACTTCCGCGCATCATTCCCTTTTCTGTAATCCTCGCACTCTGAAGCACTGCATCATAACGACGTTCTTTCCTACTGTCAATCTCCATGGGCGAGGTTCTCACAACTGTCATTCTCCGCAAAGTCGGGCAGAAAATCTTGCAGGTAAAATAGTACCATTTTCCTTCCCAGAGAAAATATGTAATTCCGCTTTTGCCCATGCCGCTTTCGCCTGTTGACTGGCCGGTTAACTCAAGGAACAATTCTCCCTGTTTACCCATACCAAGAAGCCTGGCAGTGTGCTGGCGATTATCCACAATCACTACATAATCCTTAATATTTCTGAGATTAAAGACCATATATCCCATTTTTACTTTAATCCATTGAAGGGAAATAGTCAATAGTTGTGCTATAATTCATCAACAGGACAATGTATGTTTTTCCAGATTTTTGTAAGAATACTCTCAATTTTCCTTATAATACTCGCAGGTACCGTGGCGAGAAAAAGGTCCATTCTGACTGATAAAACAATCACCTCAATGGCGGTCTGCGTCACAAACTTTTTCTATCCTGCACTTATCATATCTTCCATTACATCAAACTTCACGATTAAATCATTAATTTCCCACTGGACTCTCCCGGCAGGCACGATTCTGATAATGTTCACAGGGTACATCATCGGCATGATATTTTCAGGGTTTCTCACATTTGAAAGTGAAAAACAGAAAAACACCTTCCTGTTTCAGTGTACGATAAATAACTATGTTTTTCTGCCGCTTCCAATCATCGCAATGCTTCTCGGAGAAACTGGAGTCGGGTTTCTCATATTCTCAAGTTTCGGCTCTGAACTTTCTGTATGGACAATAGGTATCCTCGGATTAACAGGAAACCGCACAGAAAGAAAAAACATAAAAAATCTTATGAGTGCTCCGATATTCGCTCTGATTTTCTCAATTGCGCTTGTTTTTGCAAGAGATACTTTCTCTGGTACGCCGGTTTTCTCAAATAGATTACTGAGAGAAATTGTTGCAGGTTTTGCTGGTTCCATTGACATCTTTGGAAAGGCGACTGTTCCACTTGCACTGTTTACAGCCGGGGGCAGAATGTACAACCTTTCAATGAAACATATCAAAAAACAGGTCCAGTTCTGGGTTAATTTTCTGCGTCTGATTTTTATACCCGCGGCTGCCTGCGCACTTCTTACGGTATTGCCTGTGTCCCGCGAAATTTTTATGGTTCTTGCCGTGGTCTCTATTATGCCAGCAGCAATTGCAAGCGTCATACTAAGCGAAGCATATGGCGCAGATACTGACTTTGCATCTTCAAGCGTGCTAACAACTCATATTTTTTCACTCCTGACAATACCCGCATGGCTTACATTCCTGATGAACTGATAGGAATCCGAAAAATGTTATAATATGTATGAAAATCTTCTGAAAGGAGACCTGCCATGATTGAGGAACTAACCGGGAAAAAAGTAAAAATAAGGTTCAAGAAATACTTTGAAGAACAGAGATTGTGGGTTTTTATTGGAAAGATTATAAGGTTCACTGAAAACTGGGCGATGCTTGAAGGAAAAGGCCTGATTGTTTCAAAGGGTAAGATTACTCCTGTTGATATTGACGATGAGGTTCGCACTCTCATAATTCCAAGGGATAATATCTCGCACATAAGACTGCTACCTGACGACTTTGATGTTTCAAATATTGAAGTTGAAGTACGTGGAATCAGGTACTTCGTAAAAGTTAAGGGCGGTCCTCACACCAGCATAGGTGAGATTTAATTCAATAATGAGTAAATACTCCGTGAAGCACGTTATGCGTAGGCACAAAGGTTAACTACCAGGCACAAAGGCACTAAGGCACATAG
>DYKA01000067.1 GCA_020722805.1 Vermiphilus sp. | reverse complement strand
TTATCAAGGGTGAAACCCTTGATGTTCTTGTGCCTGTAAATATGAACGGGTTTAGATGAATATTTACCCGGGGGTAATATGGAGAAAAAAATTGTTCTTTTTGGAAAAGAGGACTGCGGTCTTTGTCAGGGGTGGAAGAAAAAACTTGAGAATTTCAACATACCCTTTTCCTATCTTGATATCAATGATGCGGACAATCTTACTGAATTTACAATGATAGGTTTTACGAAAATTCCTGCTCTTGTCATTGGAGAAAAGAAATTTGAAGGAATTAAACCCTCGGATCTTTCTATAGACGAGATTAAAAAAATGACTGAAGCATGAAAAAAATACCATCCGACGAAAACATTTCACCGGTCATTTTTGAGATACTTCGCAGTAGGGGTATAAGGAAACGGGAAGAAATTCAAAAATTTCTGAATCCTGATATTTCCAGTTTTTCAAATCCTTTTTACATCTGTGGCATGCAAACTGCATGTGAACTGATTGAGAACGCTATTTGTTCAAAAAAAAAGATATTTATCTACGCCGATGGAGACATGGATGGCATTGCCGGTGCAGCAATGCTTTCAAATATTTTCAATGCGCTGAAGGTTTCTTTTGACCTCAAACTTACCCATCGCCTTGAGAACTATGAGATTGAACCTGAATTTGTTAAGAAGATAAGAAAGATGGGGTATGACCTTCTTATCACAATAGATACAGGCACGACATCAAGCGAGTTGATTGATTACTGTGAAAAAACAAAATTCTCATTAATTGTCATAGACCACCACCGGGGTTGTGTTGAGGATAAACTCTGCAATACTGTCATCATAAATCCTTCACTGCAGAGAGGAGACGGTGAGTTTGATATGCTTACTGCTTCAGGACTTGTATTGAAGTTAGTGCAGGGTCTCAGGGAACTTTTTCCTTTCTTCCCGCAGGATATGTTTTATCCCTGCATTGAACTGGGAGCCATGGGTACGCTTAATGATTATGGTTTGCTCACGGGTGAAAACCGCTCAATAGTTAAAATCGGTTTGAACCATTTTGAAAATACAGGCATTCCGGGAATTGAAAAGTTTAAGGAATTTTTTTATGTTCCAAAAAAAAGTGATGAAATTGAACCGATAACCCACTATTTGAATCCAAAACTGAATACACCGGGTAGGTTTGGAAAACCCGAATTAGCATTCAGGGTACTAACTGCTGGTCTGGATGAGAATATAGAGCCAATTTTTGAAGAGATGAAGATGTTTGAAAGAGAAAAACAGAGGATAATGAGAAAATTGTCATCTGTAGTTAAGTATGATAATGCTGGAGGGTTGCCGATGTTTATCTTTGAAAATGTTCCTGTTTCATTTTCAGGGACATTTGCTGCAAGAATAAGTGAAAAGTTTCAAATGCCGGCGCTTGTTGCAATCAGACAAGGAGAGATTATCCAGGGATCTGCACGTGGGTTTGACCGCATTAATCTTTACGATTTTTTTTATCAGACGCGGGATATTTTCATTTCTTTCGGAGGACACAAAAACGCGGTCGGCTTCAAGATGAAATCTTCAAACCTGATGGAATTGAAAAAACTCTGGAATAGCATAAAGATAGAGAAAACCCGCAGGTCTGAACCGACAGAACCTGTGGAGATAAATCTTGGCAATCTTACAATACCGCTTCTTGAAAATCTTCAGTTATTGAAGCCGTTTGGACCCGGCAATCCACCAGTAGTTTTTAAAAGTTCCGACGTTGAATGCATCAAGATTACAAGATATCAGAAAAATGAAACTGTGGTATGGGTTAAACAGAACAGGTGCCTGTTTGAAGCACATTTCTCTGAAAAATTCAAAATGCCGTCAAGGCCTGTGACAATTACCTACACTCCTGTATTATGCAGGTCAGGTGATTTATATATTACCTGGTTGAATGTAAGGGACTATTCTGAGATTTTCTGAGGCCTTTGAACCTTTCCGGATTTTAGACACTGTGTGCAGACAGCCATTCTTCTCACAGTTCCCCTGTATTCCAGCAAAAGTTTCTGTACATTCGGCTTCCATGCTCTTTTTGTTTTGACATTGGAATGGCTGACATTGTGCCCTGTTTTCGGTCCCTTTCCACATATTTCACATTTCATTTCGCTCCTCCTATGTAAAAGTCGGTTCTGCCCAATTTACCTATGTTTTTATTCCCCTCTTTCCTCTATCTTTCTCCTTCCTTTTGAAATCCCCCTTTCGTCCCCCTTTATAAAAGGGGGAAAGTGGGGGATTTTTCTTTTCTCCCTCTTTTGTAAAGAGGGCTGGGGAGATTTTATTTCTCCCTCGCCCCTTTAGAGGTGGAAAGCCCCTGTTTATTGACACTACCATTTATTTCCTGTTTTTCCTGATGTCCGTATTGTTAAAAGCACTGTCAATAAGCCGAGGAAAACGACTGATAAGAAACTTCACGTATTCATGCTCAGGATTTATCGCGATAGCCCTTTTCAAATATTCTCCTGCACTCCTGGTATCCTTATCCTGAAAAAGTTTTATTGAAGCCATTCCAAGAAGTATATCTATATCGTACGGATTGAAAAATAATGCTTTTTCATAGTAATACTTGGCCTTTCCATAATCCTGCTTCTGTATATAAAGAGTACCAAGATTGCCGTCTGTTTTTGCAAAGTGCGGAAACAGAATATTGTTGATTTTAAGATAAATTTTTTCAGAATTATCAAGGTCGCCTATCTGGCCATATGCAAAAGCAAGTTTGTACCAGGCAACAACATGGTTGGGATTTATTTTACACACTTTTTTGTAATTTTCAATAGCAGTAGCAAAATCATTTGCTTCTCTTGCACTGATCGCCTTTTTGAGATAAACTTCTGGAATCAGTCTATAGACAGTTTTCCATCCAGCCAGTATTAACATTGAAATCATTATTGCAAGGGATACCACCTTTTTCAGTGTGTTTGAAATAATAACCTTCTTTTCGTTTTCACCCAGAGTGAAGCACAGCCCGAGAAGGAACCAGAAATACATTGCGGTTGAGGTGTTTGTAAGGTTTGTAGAGAGAATGTTATCAACAAGAACTGCAATGATTCCAGTGGCTGAAAAAAGGAAAATGTCATTTGAATCTTTTGAATTCTTTTTCAGACCACAATACAATGCAAGCGCAAATATCACTCCAAAAAACAGGATTCCAAGAATGCCATTTTCTGACCAGATTTCAAGGTACTGGGAGTGTGGATGATTTGTTATAGGGGTTGCCTGAGGTCTCAAAAAGTATTCCCTGAATCTGAAATACGGGTAAAAAAAGATAAAATTTCCTGTGCCCCAACCGAAGATGGGTTTTTTCTCTATTAGATTCCAGGTTCCACGCCATATGTAGTACCTAATATCCTGGGTGAATTGATCTTTTATTGAATTCCACAGGAAAACTATTCCTATGATAACAATCGCAAAGCCAATATACTTTAACCAGGAAATTTTGTTCTCTCTCAAAAGCAAAAATGACGCAAATGCAGACGCAGCGAGAAACGCGAAAAGTGAGGCGCGAGACCTGGTAATAGCAAGTGCAGCGATGGCTATTACACCATAAACTGCGGCTGCAGGAACATACTTCTTTTTTACAAAATACAAAGTTAAAAAAATCGGCATCAAAAGGTGTCCTGCAAAAAAATTCGGATTCCCAAATGTTGAGATTGGGTATTTCGTAATATGATATTGTGCAAAGGCAGTAATTGAAGCAATAATCATTGATGCAGCCCATATAAAGGCATCTCTTTTTTCCCATTTCCAGAGCATTCCTGCAATGAAAAGGAGGTAGTACAGCAGATAGTTTTCAAGCGCCTGTGCCGCGCCATATTTTACTGGTGCGTAGAAACATTCTGCAATAATGTAAAGGAAAAAAACAGTTCCTGCGATAAGTCCTTTCAGATTTATAAGGATGTTATCCTTCCTGATATACAGTGCTATCGCAAAAATTGCAACAAACAGAGCACCAAGAACATCCTTGATGATTGTATAATCATACGCGGGCTTGAAATTCAAAAGTGGCGTTATGCCGAAGAAAATAAGTGAAGCGATAAACAGCAGAATGATATCTATTTTACGAGTTTTGCCTGCATGTTGTGAAATGGCCTTTGTCCTTATAAATTTTTCTGGCATATGTTGTTCCTTTCAAACCTGTCTTCTCAATGGAATAAGTGTAAAAACTATTATAGCAAAATCAAGCCATATACTCCAGTTTTCTGCATAGTAAAGGTCGTATCTGAATCTTTCTTCTGGCTCTATCTGACCGCCCCTGAGCCCGTGAACCTGGGCCCAGCCGGTCATTCCTGGCAGGATTTTCATTCTTTCATTGAAGCCGGGTGTAAGAAAAAAACCTCTGTCCTTTGTTGAAATGGGTCTTGGACCAACTATACTCATGTCTGATTTGAGCACATTGAAAAACTGGGGAAGTTCGTCAATGTTGAATGCCCTTAAAAGTTTGCCGATGCCTGTTATTCTTGTATCGTTTTCAATCGTATACGGCAGAATATTTTCTGAACCGAACTTCATTGTTCTGAACTTTACCATCTTAAATCTTCTATTCTTGTATCCGATTCTTTCCTGAATAAAAAAAACAGGTCCGGGGGATGACAATTTGATAAATATCGCTGTGGTAATCAAAAGCGGAATGCTCACTGTCAGAAACAGGATGGACAGCACTATGTCAAAAAATCTTTTAATCACACGATTGTGCCACGATTCAAGCGGGAGGGCATGCGTTGTTATAAAGGGTATGCCGTCTATTTCTTCAATGTTTCCCCCACCAAGAAAGATGTGTGTATCCTTTGGATAAACAAGAAGGTGTATATCATATTTGCTGCATATGTTGCCTATTTCCTGAATTTTGTGAATATCATCAAGACAGACAATGACATAAATACTTTCTGGGTCCAGTTGTCTGCTTTTCTCTGCTAAAATTTCTTCTAATTTTTCGCTCTGGCAGAATATGATTCTGTCTTTTGGTGTTCCGTGAAGCATCAATCTTTTTACAATTGACCTGAGGTTTTCTCTATTGCCTATGAGGAGAAAAACAGTATCACCGGAAGCAGAAAATCCGCTCAACACAAGATAAATCATAGAAATAAGCGCAAAACTTATGAAAATTCCGAGAATCACAGCAATTCTTGAATAAGAGAAACCCCTGTAGAAGAAAGTGATTGCACTTATGATGACACCCGAATAAAAACTACTCTGTATAATCTGGCTGAATTCAAGGCAGGGATTGATAAATTTTTTCCCCCTGTAAATTTTGTTTGAATGGAGCATCGCTGACCACACAATCGCAGAGAAAACAGAAAACTGAATATAAGGCTCCAGAGGAGCAATACCCTTATATGGAAACACCTGCCAGGAAAATCTTATCGCATATCCAATAAGCATGCCACTGGCTATTGCGACAAAATTAACAAAAATAAGATATTTTCTATTTTTCATTTTTTATCGTGTAAAACAGGTCTTCATATTTCTGGCATACACAATCCCACCGGTAAAACCTTTGCACCCTTTCCTGAGCCATCTTGCCGAGACCTGCGAATTTTTCAGGATTTTCCGCCACATGCCGTATCAGTTCCGCAAGTGAACCCTTCTTTTTTGTGAAATAAAGACCTGCATCACCAAGCACTTCTCTGTTGAAATTCACATCAAGTGCAAGCACGCACGCTCCGCATCCCATCGCGGAAAGTAAAGCAGGATTTGTTCCTCCGACTTCGTTGCCATGGATGTATGCTATTGAGTTTGCCTGAAGTTCAAGATATGTCTGTTTTTCATAGATGCTTCCGATAAATCTTGTATTATGGTCCGCGAGATTCAGGAGAGATTTCACATATTTCGTTTTTTTCCTGATATCACCCGCGACTGCAAAAATATGTCCTGTTTTTGCAGATGAAAACTCTTCTATCATTAAATCCTGATTATTTTCGGGTTCAAGACGGCTACCGCTGAAAAAATATGTTTTTGGCTTGAGCCCAACTTTCTCAACAATGGAACCGGACTTTGAAAAAAAAATATCAGCACCATAAGGTATATATACGGGGTCTGCGCGAAACCGTGAGCGATAGTAATCAGCAACGGCACGGGAATCTGCTATTATTTTAGTGGCAGCAACAGTAGAAAGAATGGATGCAAATTTGAAATATGTCCTTCCTGCAGGGCTCCACTTTCTTCTTTTCCATTCAAACCCATCAACATTTATTATAACCTTTTTTCCATAAATCCTTGCTGCCAATGCCATAGGACTGTTTGCAGAATTAAAAATCAATATAATATCAGGATTCCAGACAATTGATCTGATTATGCTGAAAAATGTGTGGGAAAATGTTTCTATTGATTTTCCTCTTATATAAAAAGGATAACAAAGTTTTATGTCAGAATGAATTTCTGGCCTGTCCGGATAAAGGTGTCTTCTGCAGGCAACAAGAACCCTGTGGCCTCTTTCCGCAAGGTATTCAGAAATTCGCTCTGCGCAGGTTTCAAATCCACCGTATCTTGCGGGAATGCCTCTTGTGCCTATGATTGCAATCTTCATTTTTTTATTATACCAGTGAAACAATACTTCTGTATACTTTCAGGGTTTCTATTGCGCACTGTTTCCACGAAAATTTTTTTGCCTGTTTGACTGCCTTTTGTTTCAGATTATTTCTTAATGGTGCATCATAGAACAGTTTTTTTATTGCAGAAGCAATCTCATTTTCATTGTGGGGGTCCACGAGTATTCCTGCATTTTCAACAACCTCTGTGAGCGAGGAATTTCCGGACGCAATTACAGGACATCCACACGCCATTGCCTCAAGAACAGGAAGCCCGAATCCTTCATAAAAGGAAACATAAACAAACATTTCTGCACCACTGTATAATGCAATGAGTTCATCATCTATGAGATAATCAGTCAGGATAATTCTGTCTTTGAATGCGGAACTGCGAATTTCAGAAAAGATTTCATCAAAAAGCCAGAGTTTTCTCCCAGAAATTACCATTCTGCATGGAAAATCCTTTTCCTGCCTGAGAATTAAAGAAAATGATTTCAACAGGCCAGTTAGATTTTTTCTCGGCTGGAGGTTTGATACCGTGAGTATGTAAGGCCTGATGATACCGTGTTTTCTCAGAACCGTTTCCACCTTTGAACTATCCACTGGCCTGAATTTTTCAGAAACACCATTATATATAACGCATATTTTGTTTTCAACAGGGTAAAATTTCAAAATTTCATTTTTTGAAAAATTTGAAACAGTGATAATTTTTCTTGCTTTTCTAATTGAAATCGGCATGAACAGGCGCATCTTCATCCGCTGGGTTTGCGGAAAAAATTCCGGATGTGTCAGATACGAGATATCATGTAGTGTTATAACAGAGGGAATGTTTATGAAAAAAGGAAGGTGATACTGGGTATGAAGCATATTAAGGCCGAGAAGTTTTGCTTGAAGCGAAATGTCAAAAGCAAGTCGCCTCACTGGTGAAATAGAAACTCTTTCAATATGAAATTTTTTGTTGTTTTTTATAAAATCAGGGATATCTGCTGATTGGCTCAAAAACACAGTGAAATCAAACTCACTTGTTTCTATTTCAGAAAAACCTTTAAGGAGTCCTTCAATATACCTTTCGTTACCACCCTGCCTTAATCCGATTGAATGGGCTTCAATACCTGCTTTTATAATCTTCATTGTTTCTTCTTTTTGATTAAATTGGAATAAAGTTCAATATACATGCGTGCTGTTTTTTCAATACTGAGAGATTTTGCTGCATATTGCCCTGCTGATATTGATAATTCCCTTTGAAGGTTAATATTGTTCAGTATCGTTATGATTATGTTAGCCATTTTATCTGCTCTACCCTTTTCCACAAGAAAACCGGTTTTTCCATTTATTACCTGTTCCTGTAATGCTGTGTCAGAAAATCCTATTACAGGTGTTCCGCATGCCATTGCTTCTGAAACAGCAAGCCCCCATGCTTCACAGGTTGATGTGCTTACATATACATCAGCAGCCCTGTAATATTCTGCAACAGTATTTTCATCATTCTGAAATGGTCTGAATTCCATTTTTACATTTCCGTATACCTGTGTTTTCGCACTATCCCCAAGACACATTATAAGTATTCTTCTTTTTGATGACCCGTTAGACAAAAGGCGGGCGACTTCTTCCAGTACCTTAAAATTTTTATATCTGTTGGTTTTTATTTCTCTGCCTGATGAAAGGATTACAGCGGATTTTTCTGGTATATTAAGTTTTTCTCTTGAATGTTTTTTATCACCTGGTTTGAACACAGAAATATCCACCCCATTGGGAATAACACTAAATCCATCTGCCAGTTCCGCAAGATATGATTTTTTTACAATCTGCATCAACCATTCTGACGGTGTGCATATATGAAATTCTGCCTGAGATAGGAAAAATTTTTTCCTCTGCAGATTGGACATTATGCCTGTTTTTGCAATTGGAGACACAAATCCTGAATACAAACAATTTTTGCAGCTGTGTTTCCACCTATCGCACGAATCAGGTTGTATGCACTTCCCTGTTAAAAGCCACAGGTCATGCAATGTCAGAACGACGGGTGCCAGGATACTTGCAGAATATACAGAGCCAGGGCCAAAACTTCCTCCCCTCATATTGTGGAAATGGATAATATCAGGAGTAAAATTAATATTTTTAACCATACGACAGATATCCATTTTCCCAATCAATTCTCTACCTGTAATTATTCTCTTGATACCGCCGGGTTCTTCAAGTGTCCGCGCAAATTTTCTTATTGCCTGATTTCCAAAATATGTTTGAGCGAGGTTCCTGACACTTTTGATAAATATTTTTGACATCGGGGCTGTCTTAAAACCAGGAATTTCCATAACAAGTGGACTTTGAGAAAATTTGTGATTTACAACAAAGCGCACATTGTGTTTGAGTTTACTATACTGATAGGCAAGGATAAATGCGAGTTTTTCCGCACCACCATAAACATCATAAGGGTTAATCAAAAGAATATTCATTTTTTTGTCACAGGTTTCAGAGGTATTATAATCAATTTCATTTCTACATAAAAATTTGGTAAAAAATTTGCCAAAAGTCAGGAGTGAATTATAATATTTACACGGGGGTATAGCTCAATGGGAGAGCGTCCGCCTTGCACGCGGAAGGCTGTCGGTTCGAATCCGATTACCTCCACCAGGCCTAATTATCCGTAAATACTCAGTAAAGTACATTTATTGCAAAGTGAAAATTGAAAAGTGAAAAACAAACTTAACAAACAGAGCAAATTTCATAAGGCAAGAGGAATAAATAATTTTAATTTTGCAGTTTACAATTTGCATTTTGCATTGAATATTCAGTAAACAGTGATTACTGATTATTTACTAAGTTTTTATGTTTTGAAACTACAGTTTTTAACTTTAATTCCCACCTTGTTTGTTCCAAATATTTTGTTGCATAATTTTATCAAAATTGGTAAGATAAAAGCAGTGTTGATTAAGTGATTATTAATAATTTCACCAATAGTTATCATTAAGTTCGTATAATATGCAACAAAAACCTGATATTATACATACAATTCGTATAGAAACGAGTTGTGTGAAATCGCAGTTTCAAAAAATTGGAGGTATGTAATATGTTGAATATGAACCAAACTGGTGAGTTTTTTCAAAAGTTAAAAGATCATCTAAAAGTTCTTTTTCAATTCGATTGTGCGGATCTTGATTTTGGTATTTATCGTATAATGAATTACAAACGAAAGGAAATAGAAAAGTTTATTGAAGACGACCTGATAGGAGTAGTGGAAAAGGAATTTGAGAAATATAAGGTTCAAAATCAGAAAGAATTATTGGAAAGAATTGAGGAAAAGAGAAAGGAGATTAGAAAACTTGAAAATGAGTTAGGTGAAAAAATTCTTAAAAATGGTGAGATAGAGGAAAAAT
>DYKA01000066.1 GCA_020722805.1 Vermiphilus sp. | reverse complement strand
AATCACAGACAGTAAAACAGATTTCCCTGTAAGGGTGTATCTGGAAAACAGGAAAGTACCGGTAAAAACTACATCAAAGGCAACATCTTCTATAAATCTGAAGCCATCCTACGTTGCCTGAGTTTTTCTGTTTCTCAGATCGTTGTAAAATACACGACCTGAACATCCCCTGGTTCAACCTTTATCTTGACAGAAGCATTTCCACCCGATTTTTCTATTTTCAGTTCTCGTGGCTGGGTATATTCCCTTGCTGATTTTACTGGCAATGAGGTTTGTATATCAAGTTCAACAGATTTTGTTCTATCAACACGGGCAATACCGTTCTGAGTTTTGTCTATTCCCTGATTATTGAATAATCCGACAAGCCACCCGTCCCTTGTTTTGTTAACAAGATACATAATCTGGACTGAAAGAGGTTTGCCGTCTGCAGAATAAATTTCAAAAGGCAGCAGTTTATCTGTAAGCAGATTCATCAGGTACGGAAGTGCAGGGTGCGCTCTTTCATCCATGCAGACCATATGTGGTACAAGAGTGAGTATAATCGCCCCATTCCCTACATTGGTTTTTATGATAATGGGTGTTTGATCCTCGGAAAAAGCAATGGTCTGGGATTTTGCAGTTATATCTACAAGCTCAACACTATAAGAGATGCAGGGATAGAAATTCTTTCCATCCAGAGTCCATTTTTGGGAAATTTTTGTTTTATTCTTCAAGTCCACACCGATAAGTTTCAAAAGGTTTCTGTTTTTCTTTGCTGCCTCAATGTTTATAACAAACGTTCCACCCTTTTTCAAATAGTCCTCTATCACAGGCATCCATGCATCATCCAGAACCACATTACCGGCTGCCCAGACAACAGGATAACTTGTTATTGCTGACGCTTTTCCAGGTCTGTCAACAAGAACATCAAAGATGTTTCCATATATACCAGAAGGCATACTCTGAACATCTGGTGCCTGGGGCAGCCCTTCAAGTACTGCTGTCGGGTACCATGCAACATTAAAAAGTTCTCGCAGTTCAATGTCATTTTCATCCTGAAGAAAAACATTCATCATTTTGCAGGTATAGTTAACACTATCATATCCATGACCATAGCTGAGCAAAAATGCAATGGGTGTATATGGTTCTCCCCTATCAGGAAGTCGGTCAACAAATGCCTGAAAGTCCTCTGTTGCCCTTCCAAAAGGAGATAGCTGTACCGGATGGTTTCCAGGTCCTGGCTTAATCCATTGATTTGTGAGGGATTGCTCCCAGAATATTGCAGAAGCACCAGAAAGATAATTCAGGTAGTATAATCTGCGATACCATGCAATACTTACACCATCGGTTATCGCGTACTTACTATGGAACCAAGACTTTGCCCCCCTTGGAACTATCGGCTCCTGCGTAAAGTAGTTGCATGCATCCCCAAAATTCCCACTTGCGTAGTTGATCCACGCTCTGCCATATTGCCTTGCAGCACCTCTTTGAAAAGCAATCCTCATCGGTATATGAACATTTGTGGCATCTATTTCATATCCCACCACATCCATTCCAAGTTCATGGAAAAGATGGGCGAGTGCTATGCTTTCACAGGAAAGGCATGGAATACTCTTGTTAACATGTTCTGAAGAAACATCTGTCTTATAAAATTTGCTCCATGCATCTGTCTGACTTCTTGCAAGGTTTGCACCCCAGACATCAATGTGCTGCCTTCTGTCTTTTCCAAGCTGCCCCTCTCCAGCTGAAACACCCACTGTTCCGATTGCTTCTCCATGAATGTATCCGAGGAATTGCTTTGCAAGTGGCCCTGTAAGTGCCTGATACGTCGCAGGACCGTTTTTTTCGTCATAGCGCGGATTTGCGTAGTTCGTCATTATGTAAAATGGAGTTTTTGTCGTCTCAAGATATTGCCTGAGTGGACTTTCTTCTGATAAATCTGGTGTTTCTCCAAGATAAATACCCGGCAGAAGGCCTTTCCATGAAACAATTGGTAAATCCTTTCTGCCGCTGAATTCTTTCTGGAATTCAGCCTTAATGTCCCTTCCACATCTATTTTCAAAAAAACATCGTATATTGAAAGATTGCTTATATCCTGCTTACTCCACCAGTTCTTATCTGTTGAAATACCTGTCCACATTGAAAAATCCCTGCCAGCGAGTGCAGGTCTTTTCCATATTGAACCAACAACAAGTGATTTTGCATTTCCCCTTATCTGGATTGTTGAAGTCGGCCTCAGGGTGAACGCGGAAAAATAGGCAAAGTCAGGCTTTTTTCTGCCAGAAGGATTCCAGTTAAAATCATCAGTAATGCAAACAACATCAATCTGTCTCCATGCCTGTGCAGGTTTATTAATCACAATTTTCAGAATAGCCTGACCTTCAGGTATTTCCCCTTCAACAAATCCCCATCCGAAGGAAAACCCCCAATAAAGTTGATACTCGTCATTAACAGGAACAACATCATCTATGCCGAATTCTCTTTCAATAATCTTTTTATTATTTTTTTCAATAATAATACTGAAAGGTTCGGTAAGTTTCCTGTGATCAACATATCTCACCCATATTCTATACCTTCCAGAACCAGGAATATTAATTGTTTTTCTGCACTCAGCATTTGTTTCATCTGCACCAGCACCCATTGAATTCCATTCACTTTCGCCTCCTTGGGACCACTCCGCAGATATTCCAGGGCCTGCAACAGCCCAGTGTACGAGTGCTTTCTTTGCTGATTCAGGACCGGGCCAGTATGCGAAATTTCCCGACACACCATCAAACCATTCTGGCTCAAGCCATAAATAAAAAGGCGTTTTCTCTGCACAAAAAGCATTGCCAGCCAAAAATACTGCAGCCGCAAGAGTAAAAAAAAATAACCTTCTCATGTTCCCTTCCTGAAATTGTAATTATTCATCTATTTGAGACTTTTCTTTCGCACTATGCGAACAATGTTGAGGCTCACCGGTTAATTTTCAAGTTTAACTGTTTAATACTTTATTACATATTTTCCCAAATTGTCAAACCCGCCTACGCCAAGGCTACAGCGAGGTCTTGAGATTTAATTATCACTTTTATTGTACCCCACCTAAAATTTTTGACAGGTATTTCGCAATTCCTTGATACAAGCGGGTTTCAGACGGTTTGAAAAAAAGGGCCATAAGAGAAAGATTAAGGAATCAGATATTGTAATTATCCATAGCTGCCGTCATTCCAGATTGCAAGAGACGTGGTTCACTGAGGATTTATATGGCAAGAGGTAAATGAAAAACATGTCTCTTGAGTAAAAGGGGATCTTTCCAGTACATACCTGCTTATTCCTCAAGGTTAAGCCATCTGAGCTGTTGCTGGGTCAATTGAATTTCAAGTGCCTTCAGAGATGTTCTTGTTTCACTGAGGGTTCTTGGACCGATAATCGCAAATATCAGGAATTTCTGACATAGTACATAAGCAAGAGCAATGGCTGTTGTCGGTACATTCATTTGTTTTGCAAGTTGCTTTGCTCTTTCAAGTCGCTTGAAGTTATCATCACTGTACCAGCACCTTACCATTTCTGGTTCATCCTTATATTCGGGACTGTATTTACCTGTAAAAAATCCCCTTGCCTGACTTGACCAGGCAATAAGAGGAATCTGAGTTTTTTCAAACCACTTCCTTGATTTTTCATCTGAACTTGAAACCACACCATGCCAGATAGGCTGAAGCATTCTTGCGAGAGAAAAGTTATTGCTCACAACAGAAAAACCTTCAAGTCCATTTCTTTTTGCATACTCATTTGCCTGGTCAATTCTTTCAAGTGTCCAGTTTGAGCCGCCGAATACCTTTATTCTGCCTGCTTTCTTATGCTGATTCAATACATCAACAAATTCACCAACTGGAATTTCTGGATTATCTCTATGAAGAAGGTAAATATCAACATAGTCTGTCTGCATGCGCTCCAAACTTATCAGAAGTTGCTTTGTTAAATCCTGTGGCGTACAAAAGGGAGTGTGAGCACCTTTCCCGATTACGATAATATCTTTTCTTATGTTTCTTGACTTTACCCATTGACCAAGCAGTTTTTCTTGTAAACCACCGCCATAGATATAGGCAGTGTCAAAAGCATTTCCGCCTTTTTCAACAAAATCATCAAACATCACAGCAGCGTGTGGAAATGTTAACTGATTGTCAACACCCATAACAATCCTTGAAACTTTTTTTTCAATACCCTTGATTTCTGCATATTTCATACAGGATTTTCTTCCGGGTTGAAGTTTTCTTCCAGAAACAGTAAGAGTCATTTTTTCACACTTTTCCCTTTCATAAACAAGACCAATACTCTGCCTCCACATGTCAAGTGTCTTCATATTTCCAAGTGTATCCTCAAGAGTCATTGCAGGAAATTTTGCCTGTCGGTTGTCAAGGTTTTCGGCAACAGTATCTGCTTCAATTGCATAAAGCCATCTGTCTGTTTTTACACTGATTTCTTCTGGAGATTGCTTCCCGTAGATATGAACAATAATTTTTGATTCTCCTCCTTCTGGAAGAACAACCCATGGCGAGGGAACAAGGATGTAACCTTTTGTTCCAAAAATACGGACAACATTTTCCTGTGCTATGGCAACCCCTGTTGAAAGCAGGGCAACAATATCTCCGGGAAACCTTGCCACTGCAACTGCCCATTCGTCAACGCCTGTTATCCCGAGATGACCGCATCCTTTAAGTTCAGCCGGTTCAGAAATCTCTTTTCCAGCGGCAATTCCTGCAACAAGTCGCGCCATTGATGTGCAATAACATCCAACATCAAGAATCCCACCCCCACCAAGTTCATTGTTGAAAAGCCGACTTTCAAGATTGAACTGCGCCTGAAAACTGAATGTTGCCTGTATTACCCGTATATCTCCAATAATGCCTGAGCGCAGTATTTCAACAAGTTTTTTTGTTTGGGGATGACATCTGTACATGAATGCTTCCATTAAGAATACATCATTTTCAATTGCTGCCTCAACGATTGCCATTGCTTCGGCGTGGTTCATGCCTATGGGCTTCTCACACAGAATGTGTTTTTTTGCCTCTGCTGCCTTTATTGCCCATTCAGCGTGCATTGGATGTGGAGTTGCGATATATACCGCCTGTACCCTGCTGTCAGCAAGAAGGTCTTCATACCTGCCATAATATTCCGGGATATTGAAGTGTTCTGCAAATTCTTCTGCCTTCTTTTTGTCTCTACTTGCAACTGCTGTAATCTTTCCTGTTTTTGACCTGATAACTCCATTTGCAAATGTACGAGCAATTCTGCCTGTGCTAATAATTCCCCAAGAAAGTTTTTTGTCCATGCGTTCTCCCTGTTTTTATCAAGAAAGATGGAACAATTATATTCATTTCGGGTCCGTCAATCAAATGCCTGTTGTCCTGTTCATTCATCATAAATCAAAACAGCCCTTGCCGGGCTTGCGCTCAGTGATTTTACCATCAAGGGAAGAATTACAATTCTTGCCCTTCCCGCTTTGACTCTGTCCCCGTTTGTTACAGGCGCAAGAGCCATCGCTCCGGAAAGATAAAGTTTCCTCAGTTGAGGAAGACTTTTTGAGTCAAACTCATCCTGAATATCATCATAGCACGGAACATCAGAGGCAAGCACTTTTATCTTTTCTGAAACAATCCAGTCCATACACTCAGAATCAAAATGCGGACAGTCAAGAACAAAACGGTCTGTATTCCATCTTCTGTACCATCCAGTAAAAACAACCAGACAATCCCCTTCTTTGATATCTACCTCTGATTCCATAAGTTCCTGTTTTGTTATGTGGCTGCATGGCTTTTTTTCTTTAAGCTTGATTACACTTGCTGGAAGAAATAGTTCTTCAATTGCTATCTGTTCAATTGTTTTCACTCCGTCAAACAGATGAGCACCTGTTTCAAGATATGTGCCTGTGAGTATTGACAATTCCATTCTGTGTGCACTGTATCCGTTTTCGCAGACAGTTGCAAGTTGAATAATTTTTGGACCAGCAAAAATTGGCTCACCAAGTTCATCCCCGTAGTTCCACATACCATTCTCAATAAGCCCGCTGATATCAATAACCTTCATACAATCTCCCTGTTCTTTCAAATCTTTGCTTTACTATTTTCTTTGCCCACTCATCCTTTTTCTAATCCGGATTGAGACGATGAAATGCTTTTAACAAGGTTTCTTAGCAATCCAGCATCACTGCATGCAGAGACAAAATGGACAAGTCCTCTGTAAACCCTTGCATATTTTTTTGTTGAAAGCGTATCCATCCCAGAAGTCCAGCCCAGACTATTCCATCCGCGGAGAAAAAGTTCAAGATGCCACAAACCCTTCTTGAGATAATTCCTGTTTCCTGTGAGATGGTAAGCATATACAACTGGTTCGACAAACAATTCAGTGATTGACACCCCGTTTTTCATTTCAGCAAAATTTTTCATTCCTTCATTTACCCATCTGAGGAAAAGTTTCTTCGCTCACTTCTCGCCTGTTGCCTGATGGTACGCCATCAGTCCGAGCAACACTGTATTTGGATAGAATCCGAGTCCAAAAACCTTTGCCTGTTCTGGTTCTGTGTTCTTTTCAAGATCCTTTATCAAAGCTGCAGCTTTTTCAATATATGGCCTGTATCCGGTTGCCTCATATCCATAAACGAAAGCCATTACTGCCCAGCCGTATTCCCTGTTGAAGAAATTGTTGAATTTGTAAATTGTCCTGTTAAAGTATGTCATATCAAAATCGCAGATTGCCCTTATTATTTCAGGGATATCATCATCACCAGTAAGGACATAGTAATAATACAATCCCTGGGTCCACTGATGGCTTGGAAGAGAAGACATTGTTCTTGTGTGACAGTAGGAATGCTGTGGTGTTGAACGATGCTGCTGCCAGCTGTCAGAGTAATGAACAAAATCAACCTCAATCTGGTGCCGTGCAGCAGATACCAATCTCTTGAAAACAGAAAAATTCTTGCTTCTCAGAAATTCAAGAGCAAGGCAGTAGATTGCGTCGTATTCATTATTTGACCAGACAGGCTCAAGCCCCTGCTGAATATCATATACCCCGCCTGATGTATCAAAATAAACATCTTTTTTTTCTTTGAATGCAGGAAATCTTCCAGAAGATGCGTAGTACCTTGTGTATCCCTCATCTGGGGTATCACCATAGTGAAACATCTCAGAGATTGTATGAAATCTTGCTGTTGCTCCTGACAGCAATGAAGAAAAAATTCCTGCCTCACTCTGTTTTTCTGAAAACAATAAATCCTGATGCCATGTTCTGCCAGCAGTTTTTGAATCATCCGGTTCAACAAAGCACCAGACAGGTTCAAGACTATTTTCTTTTTTCAATGCGTTTAATACGACAGGATCTTCGCCATCAAAAAAGAAAAAATCAAAAACAGACCTTTTACTCATCCCCTGTTGCAGATGAAGTATTTCCGCAAATTCAGGCCATATTCCGAAGCTTATGCTTGCCGGTTTTACAGTAATGCTTTTCGGCCTCTGGTGAACAAAGTCTCTCATACTGCATAAGAGTACAGTTTCCTTATTTTTTATGCCGATTGTCTCTCCGACAGAATCATTGAAATTTTGCAAGAAAATAGGGTAGTCAAAAAAATCTCCAAGTATCTCTGGATCTTTGACATAAGGTCTGAATCGGCTCTTGTCCAGAAAAATATCTATTTTCTGTTTTGTTTTCACAATCTTTTGCAACGCGAAGTTCCCGTACATTTCCTGCAACACCAGTGTTTCATCATCAAGGGAAGGAAAAACAAAATTGCATGTAATGCTTTTTATATCAATAAACGGAATACCGGCAAGACAGTGGAAAAACTGATATGATAGAGAAAAACCTTCTATTCCTGCAAGCATTTCCAGACGAAATCTGCACCTGAGAAGTTTTTTCTTGGTTTGCGGATTTTTGTGGAAACTCTCCCACGAAACCTGAAACCTGTTTTCACCACAGGATTCAACGCTGAAATTTTTTATTGTCCCTGAGCTGATATCAAACTTTTTCCCGTTAACATCTGCACTGAAGCTCCATCTTTCATCCGGACAGGTAAGATTTGTATCTTTCCAAATTATTGACTGGATAGGGAAGGAAATCTTTTTGTTTAATACCAGTTTTAGACTACCGCTTTGAACTTCAAAGCCATCATCATTCCTGCTTATGGAAAGAGGATTTACATTTTTAGCAGTACACGGTTTATTCAGGATTCTATATAAACCATTGCCATTACCAGTAAAATCCAGCTGTATCCATCGTGGAGAACCTGAATGATACTCAACAATCGTTCTTGACTGGGCGGGAACAACCGAACCATCTGGTCTCCTCACAGAAAAAACACAAATCCTGGAATCAGGATGAACTGGAATACTTATGCGGCACGGCCAGATTTTTTCTCCGTGAGGAAAATTTACAACACAGGCCTTCCATATATTCTTGTTTTTCATTGTTTCTTACAGTCAACACCCTTTACTGAATATTCAGTGCAAAATGCAAATTGTAAACTGCAAAATTATTTATTCTTCTTGCATAAATCTTCACTGAACCACGTTCTTCCTCCATTAAAGGGGTGGGGGTGAATTCACAAGACTCCCCATTACACCCTCACCCGGACCCTCTCCCCTTCCACCACTGATGCTTTGGCGGACTCTCGCAAGGGAGAGGGGAATGTACGGTGTTCACTGAGGACTTACCTTTGCACTTTGCAATTTGCACTGTTTGTTAAGTTTGTTTTTACCCTACAAGATTGCCATAGTCAGAAAACCTTTTCCTGTCTCTCAATACTGCGAAACTCTTTCTGACCCTGCGCACATCATCTGGTTTTATGTCCACAACAAATGCCTTCTCTTTGTTCCCGGCATCAAAGATTATCTTTCCCTGCGGGTCTATGACACACGATTCTCCGCAATAATCTTCAGCCGGACTCCTACCGGTTCTGTTAACACCTATGACAAATGCCTGATTTTCTATTGCTCTTGCCTGCAGGAGTGTCTTCCAGTGATTTCTTCTTTGCTCCGGCCAGTTGGCAATCACAAGGAAGATATCTGTTTTTTCTGCAACAGCCCAGAACACCGGAGCAAACCTGAGGTCATAACATATAAACGGACTTATCCTTGCATTGTCTATCGTGAATGGCTGGAATTTTGAACCAGGCCTGTGGTAAAGATGTTCTCCTGACGGAGAAAACATGTGTATTTTTGAACTTTCTGAAACAATACTACCTTCAGGGTTAACAGTTATACATACATTTTCATTGCAAAAAATCCCGCCAAAACTCATATGTGCTCTGTATTTTTTTGCCAGACCAGTAAAAAAGGCAATGTCATTGTCTTTCAGGTGAAGCCTTCTATTGAAGGTGAAACCAGTGAGGCAGGTTTCTGGCATGATAGCCCAATGAATCTGTTGTTTTACCTCAGAAAGAATATCGCAGATTTTATGCTTGTTTGCCTGTTTATCTTCCCATTCTACGTCATACTGACATATGCAAATTTTCATAGACGAACACGACAGAAATACGCTGTCTCACTTTATTCCGGAGACAAGATTTCTAATAATTGGAAGAAGTCGCTGGATGTTGAACGGTTTTGTAACATAGTAATCAACACCGAGTTCATATCCCCTTATTTTATCATCATCAGACGTTTTCCCTGTTATTACCATCACCGGAACCTTTCTGCTTCTCCATCCTGATTTGAGCCTTTCAAGCACCTCCCAGCCATTGAGTCTCGGCATTTCAATGTCAAGCAAAACAAGATCCGGTCTGGTTTCACGAAATTTTTCAAGTGCCTGTTCCCCATCCTCAGCGATAACCACGTGATAGCCGGCGCGGGTGAGCCCGTGTTGAAGGATTGTTCTGGTCTCTGGGTCGTCTTCTGCCACAAGAATTGTTTTTATGTGCACTTCCGCCATAGAAAGATTATAATCTCAAAGGTTTTCGCGTGCAATCATACACC
>DYKA01000065.1 GCA_020722805.1 Vermiphilus sp. | reverse complement strand
CTTGTTATGACTTGACGCTGTTGGAATTCAGGAAAATTTTATTTGGACACTACTGTTATCACTTCACTTTTTTGTGCTTTCAGGCGACATAGTGGATTTAGTATTTAGCCATAATCCTTTATAATCTTTTTGCTGCTGGCGCATCAAGACAGAATTTTGTCCTGCGAAACAGGAAACGGTGTCTTTGGCAATTGTTTTTCACACGAAACTGCGCTTATACTGATGAAATTTTATATGATAGAATAAAATTTTATCTTTTGAGTAAGAGTCTTGTTGTCTTTTTTGAAAGCAAAGGATTAGTGTGGAAAAATGTTATGACATATTTCAGATCAATTGGTATTTAAGAAGAAAATAGGAGGAAACATTGAAACTTAAAGTTGCGATTGTTGGGTTCAGACATGGACACATCTTTGACATTGTTGCAAGGATAAAAAACAGCACCAATCTTCAGCTTGTAGCGGCATGTGAACAGCACCGGCCAACGGCAAAATCCATTGAAGAAAGTGGAATTGCAAAGATAACGCATTCTGATTATATGAAAATGTTTGAATCAGTTGAATGCGATATTATCGCGGTTGGCGACTGTTATGGCAAAAGGGGCAATATTATTATTGAAGCATTGAAAAGAGGAAAACACGTTATAACAGATAAACCAGTTTGCACTCGTCTTGAAGAAATAAAAGAGATAGCCCGACTTTCAAAGGGAAAAAATCTCAAACTCGGCTGTCAGTTCACCATAAGGGACATGCCTCAGTTCATAGGTCTGAGGGATTTAATAAAATCAGGAAAACTCGGAGAAATTCACAGCATAATCTTTACAGGGCACCACCCTTTGATGATGGATGAAAGACCATCATGGTACTTTGAGCCAGAGATGCACGGTGGAACAATTAATGACATCGGTGTTCACGCGATTGATTTTATACCATGGGCAACAGGCATGAAATTTACAATAATAAATGCTGCGAGGTCGTGGAATGCTTTTGTAAAAAAATATCCCCACTTTAATGATGGCGGCCAGATGATGCTGACAATGGAAAACGGATGTGGAGTTCTCGGGGATGTTTCATATTTTTCGCCTGACAGCCATGGGTACGTGCTACCTTTTTACTGGAGATTCACCGTCTATGGAACAGGTGGAATTGCAGAAACGTCAGCAACATCAAAAAACCTTACATTTGCAAAAAATGGAGAAAAACAGATTCAGATTCTCAAACTCCCACCACCGAGAAACGGAGGTTATTTTGACTCATTCATCGCCGACATCAATGGGAAAAGCAGTCCTGAACAATTGAAAACTCAAGATGTTCTTGAGTCAAGTTTTATCACACTTCTAATTCAGGAAGCAGGTGATAGAAACATCAGAGAAATTCACATTGATGCAAATTGGTCAAGCCACTGAAGGCGGGTCATAATCGCCTATAAAAGCATCTGTATCCTGTTTTACTTTTTCACCAACATCATCCCAGTCGCTTTCAACTGTCTGGGGAACAATCCATGGTTTTATTGTGCATTTTTTGCATCCTGAAAAACCTTTTACTTTTCCTTGCAGAAACTTCTCTATAACCTGCCTGCATACCTTCATATCTATCACAAGAACTATTGCATTTCCAATTTTTCCCTCCTTCAGCAATTTGTTTTTTCTCATATACTCTAAGTATGCTCCCTTATCAGTAATCTCACAGCTTCTTTCCCTCCAGCTCCATGTCCTTATCTTGACAATCTCGCCTGAGGGAAGTTTTACAGGATACTGCTCTGTTCTTTTTCCAAGACAGGGGACATTATTTGTTTCCTCAACAACATGATGGAATGTGTTTGATGAGATTGCATCAATGAGCACAATCTTTCCACCTGCCTTTTCAAGAAGATACAAAGGACTTCCCTTACCCATGGTTAGATATTTATGGTGGTCTTTTACAAACTCTTTTGCATTTTTCCCCCACGCGGCAAAAGAATGGGTTGGATTAAGAGAACGATAAACATTTTTCATTTTCCAGAATGTCTCCGGTATTGTTCCATTGATTGTTGGTGTTTCAAGAGGAGAAAAATATGCATCGGGATTTTTTCTGAAGATTTCGCCATGATTGAAAGAGGGCATCATCAAAAGTCCGTCCTCTCCGATAAGTTCCATCATTGCTTCGCACACTGCTTTCGCTCCACCTTCTATATATCCAAGAGAAGAAAGAGAAGAATGAACCACAATCTTATCACCATGTTTAATGCCAAGTTTTCCAAGGCCATGCCTTATATCATCCTTTGTAATCACTGTCTTATAACGAATCCTCACATAGTTATACCTTGACAGATACAGGATGTATTTTATAAGCTGTCTTTTTTCCTGTTCAGTAAGTGCTGGCATCCCATAAAATTCCCTTTCCCAGGAAATTTCCTGAAATATGCGGTAAAGGTCTTTTTTGCCATCGGCCCTGTTAATGACAGAATAAAACTCTTCTGGTGGATGAATTCTTTCTTTATGAGGGATTTCTGATAGTGAAAAAATAAATACTGGCTTTCTCCAGGTTATCACAATGTTTTCTGCCTTCTTATCCTGTCTTGACAACGGAACTTCTTTTGTGATAGTGCCGCTGAATTTTTGGGCGATGTCTATTATGGTTTTTCTGGTTATCCGGTCAATTTCTTCAATGGTCCTTTCTTCAGGGCTATCACCAAAATCTGCCATTGATATGTATTTGTTTTTTAGATACCCGGCAATATAATAAATCCTTTCTTTTATTCCTGTGATATCAAATTTTGCAGGGTCCTCAGCAATCATTGAAGTAATCCGCTTTGTATATGTGTAAAATTCCTGTTTTACAGATGCCTCAAGAATATTTAAATATTTTCGTCTCAGCGAACTTGAACAAAGCGCACAGGTATATGCCGCAAGACAGCACAGAATTTCTTTTCCGGTATCCCAGCTGACGATTTCAGGATCAATAGAGTTATGATGCAATCTTCCAGGATGGGATATGAAATACATTGTCGGAATATTGATAGAAGCATCAGAAACAAACGTGTCATCTGCAAACAGGGCTCTTTCTTTTTTCCACGGTAAATCAGCAGGAAACAAACTTTCAAGAAATTCTTCAAATATCCAGTCCCCGAAAAACGGCTTTATAAAATGGCTTCCATAAAGGGTTATCCTCATTCTTCCAGATTTTACATAATCCGGGGTAATTCCATCAACATTAATTGCATAAATGATATTGTGTTTTTTCTCAAAAAACTGTGCCATTCCATATCTCTCCATTGAAAAAAGAAACCTTATGCCGAACTCAGGTATGAACCGAGAGGTTCTTACAAGATGGTTCATAATCCTGCATATTTCAATCAATCCGGCGACACCGGTTGCATTATCGGTAATCATCGGTTCATAAAGATGCGCAAGAAATGCTATTTCTTTTCTTGTTTTCCCGGGAATCAATCCGGTAATTGAATAAATTTTCCCATTGTATCTTTTACTTTTCACAGAAGCACAAACCTTTACAGGTCCTATGTCAAGCAATCTCTGGAGCAGTTGGCCATCTTCTGGAGTAAGAGAAAAACATACCATTTTCCTGTCTTTTTTTGTATGGTACCAGCCAGAGTTTTTTACCCAGCCATTAATCCAGAATATCCCATCCTTTCTGTCAGGAGCACCGGAATATGAAGAAATAATTCCTGCAGCACCGGTTTCTTCAATCTCATGCCTGCATTCTCTGGGATGAATATTCCCGCAGAAAACAAAACTCTTGCTGATGTCCTTATACTTTTTCATTTTTCTTATATCCACAACATCCACAACTGCGTTCTCCATATCACCGCAGCGGTTTGCAATATGAAATGGATGTCGTCTTGTGTCTGCGAGAATTTTACCATTAAACTCTGCTGGCTCTACAATGCTGAGAAGCCCGTATTCATAGTCCCATGCTTCCGGCATTATAAAATCACCATAGACTGTTTCTCCATCTGCCTTTAGTTCAATCAATTCAACATCCTTTGCACCTGACTTTTCAAGTTCATCCCTGCACAGTTTCGCAGATTTTTCAAAATCCCTGTAGCAAAAATTTGATTCAATGTTATATATTTTCAGGGAAAGATTCTGCCACCTGGCCTGATTAAAATTATCCTTTATTATTTTGTATAACTTTTTCATAAATCACCCCGCCTGGTTATTTAAGTCATTCTGTAATTTCCCATTATTTTACCACTTTTTTCCTACTGGTTCTCACAATTATGGGTATTTCAACTGTCATTTCTTGACAGGTTCGCCTTTATCAGATATATTTTGCTGGGACAACTGAAAACAAATTCAAAAAGAGAGGAGAAAATGGAAAACAGGGAATGGATTAATCCATTGTGCGAGATTTTGCAGATAGATGGACACGGCCCATTTGTTAATCTTCAGGATGGTAGTTTGATGACCGTGGAAACCAGCCAGAACCACGCAATTGCAAAGATAAGTAATGACGATGGAAAAACCTGGTCAGAATACTCTTACATCTGCGACCAGAAGATTAATATTCAAGCAGACAGTTGCTTTATTCTGACAACAGACAGTGGTGTTATTGTTGTGGTCTATCTTGATTTTACAGAATACAAATTCAGATGGAACAATGAGTCCGGTGAACCTGAGAAAGATTGCAAACTGGAACTGTGGTCAATCCGCAGTTTGGATAAAGGAAAAACATGGGTTGACCGGCAGAGAATTTTAGACGGATATAATGCCAATTTCTTTTCTTTTTTCAAAACAAGAAAAAACAGAATCATTGCAACAGTTGAGCACCTTGTCAGAAATCCCGGACACTGGGTTGTATTTTCTCTGTTTTCTGATGATGAGGGAAAAACATGGCACAGGAGTAATATCATTGACATTGGTGGACACGGACACCATGATGGTGCATTAGAGCCCACAGGCGCAGAATTGAATGATGGAAGTATATTGATGCTGATAAGGACAAACTTTGACAGATTCTGGGAGGCATACTCTGATGATGGTGGAAGGTACTGGAGAACAATAAAGCCATCCGGTATAGACGCGAGCAGCTCACCAGGATACTTACTGAAACTTAACAGCGGTCGTCTTGTTCTTGTCTGGAATCGCTTGAATCCAGAAGGAAGGGTGTATCCAAGACGCCAGCCCTGCGCTTTTCATGAAACAGAAACATCGTGGCACAGAGAAGAATTGTCAATTTCATTTTCCAGGGATGATGGGAAAAACTGGACTGTTCCGGTTTTGCTTGGAAAACAAAAAGATGGGCAGATAAGTTATCCTTATTTATTTGAACGCCGACCAGGAGAAATCTGGATAATTGCCGGATTGTCATTTAGAAAAGGCTGGGAACAGCCATTTCCATTTAAGGTGAAGATAAGAGAAAAAGACTTTGCTGGTTAAGAAGGCATTCTGCGGAATCGTGACGTTCAGGGCATTATCTTTCCGCAGGTTTCAGACATCTTCTGGAGATAATAAAGGTAATTATCAAGTGAGACATCTGGCGGGATGCTGTGGTCAGTATGTGGAATATAACCGCCATCTTCAATCAAAGGAATAATCCGTCTGATTTCATCATCAATCGCCCTTTTCCCGGACGCAATAGGTCTTTTATCAACCCCGCCCCAGATTCTCAAGTCCTTTCCATATTTTTTTCTGACCTGAATAACATCCATTCCTGCCTGAACCTCAAATGGATAAAGAAAATTCAGCCCTGCATCAAGCCAGACAGGAATAAGTGAATCAATATACCCGTCGCTGTCAAGCCCGATAAATTTGACACCGCGGCTATTTAGAAAATCAACAACCTTCCTGTATCTCGGAAGCATGAATTTCCTGACCATTTCAGGAGATATTAAAGGACCGCTTTTATGCGCCATATCCTCCCAGAACCCAAAAGCATCAATGGAAATCACATCAAGTATCTGAGACATCATCTGAATAATAAAATCAGCGTTTGCATCCATCATCTCTTCAAGAAATATTGTGTCGTCATAAAAAAGCATGCAGAGTTTTTCAACACCAACCAGATTTCTGAGTGGTCCAAAAAATCCGCCCCATCTGTCAGAGATGATGATTAAAGGGTATGGTTTTGAGCGGATATCTTTGAGGAAATTTTTCCAGTCAGGGCATATTCTTTTTTCAAGGTCCGGAACCATTTTTTCTTTCCAGAAGATTCTGAAATCCTGTCTTGTTTCAACAAGGAACCTTACAAATTGCGGCATTGAACTCTGCGGATTATCCCTTCTTTCCCTCATCAAAATGCCTTCGTGGTTTATGTAAAGAATGTGCCTTTCTGTTTCTTCAATGATTTTTTTTTCAAAGGGTGGATTCGGGAAAAACCAGTGACCGAATGACTGCCTTCTGTCTGCTTTTCCATTAAGGTCAATCTTATCAAAGTCAGGATTTTCTTTTTTCCATCTCTCAATTGTCTCGGGCCATGCTCCCCATACCCAGAACATTGCCCTGTCTCTGGGTTTGTATTCCATTGTTGCGTAAAACCTTTCTATTTCATTCATTTTTGAGAAGGGTTTCATCAATCCATTTTGCATATTCAGTTTCAATCTGTTCAATATCAAGGGAAACAATTTCAGGTATCTGATACGGATGCATTGAGATAATTTTTTCCCTGACGCTTGTAAAGGTTGATTTGCTTGTCTTGAGAAGACTCAGACATTCTTTTGATTTTTCTATTTTGTTTTTCCACAGGTAAACACTTTTAATTCCCTTAATAATCTGGCTGCAGGCGACAATCTTTTCTTTCACCAGAGTTTCACATACCTTTCTTGCGATTTTTACATCGGGAAATGTTGTCAGAATAACAATGTGTTTACCATAAACAATCGTTCAGAATTCCTTGCAGATTTTATCAATTGTATCAGCAATTTTTTCTGCATCCATCTTTACAAGGATTTCAATGACAACTGTTCTTTCAAGGATTTTCCTGCTTTTCTCAAACTTTCTTCTTGTCCTGACACTCTGTATGTTTGCAAAGAAATGCCAGTAATTCAGAATGCCAGGATTTATTCCGTTTTCCTTCATCTTTTCCTTGAATCTTTCAGCCCTTCTTGCATCAGGCAGAAAGAAAGCAAGAAATGTGGCAATCTCGCCGTTTTCATCATGGTGCTTTCTGAATGTGATGAAGTCGTATCCTGAGAGGACTTGTTTCAGGATTGCCTTGTTTTTCTTATGCCTTTCAATGATTGAAGGAAGTTTTTCAAGTTGCGCAAGGCCAATAGCACCTTGAATTTCGCTCATTCTGAAGTTTGTGCCCTTTCTCATTCTTTCTTCAACACCCCTTCCAACATCTGTTCTGTGTGGATGACCGTGGTCATGATACCAGTCAGCCTGCCTGTAAAGTTTTTCATCATCAGTAACAACCATACCGCCCTCACCTGTTGTGAGAACCTTCACATAATCAAAACTGAAACATCCATATTTTCCGAAAGTCCCGAGCCTCCTGCCTTTATAGGTTGCTCCTGTTGCCTGGCAGGTATCCTCAACAACAGATAGATTAAATTGATCCGACAGTCCCATTATCTCAGACATATCGCAGGCGCTGCCCATCATATGCACAGGTAAAATCGCAGAAGTTTTTCTGTCTATCTGATTTTCAATATCATTCATAGAAATGTTCAAACTTTCGTCAATTTCACAAAGAACTGGCTTCAATCCTGCTTCTTCAATTGACTCAATTGTTGCAACAAATGTAAAACACGGGGTGAGGACTTTTGTTTTCTTGGGAAGGTTCAACCCTTCAAGTGCTGTTTTTAATGCAGCCGTGCCGGAATTTACGCCCAGCGCATACCGGGAACCTGTGTACTCAGCAAACTTCTTTTCAAACTGGCTGACCATGAAAACACCCTGTCTCTGTGCATCAAAACCATACCTGAAAAGCACGCCCCTTTTCAGAACTTCTGTTACCTGCTGAATTTCTTCTTCTCCAAAAACTTCCCTTCCTGGCATTTTCTTCTCCTGGTTAAAATGCAGATTTGTAGATTTTAATAATATCGTCTTCTGTGATGGAAACTGGATGATTATCAAGGGGAACCTTTACCTGCATCGCGGCCTCAACAAGTTGTTTGATTGAATTCTGAGGTACATTGATTTCACTTAATCTTTGCGGGATACCCAGTGATTTTTGAAATTCCCGCAGTTTATCTATAAAATTTTTTGCATCAATTTTTCTGCCAGTGATTCTATATGCAATCTCTTCAATTTCTTTTGAGATATGCGGAAGGGTTGATTCAAGAATATAAGGAAGCAAAACTGCATTACCAATGCCGTGACTTATTCCAAAAAGTCCGCCAAGAGGATAGGAAAGAGAATGAACTGCTGTTACCCCTGCATTGGCAAGCCCAACACCTGCGAGAAAACTAGCGCACAACATATTGTCTCTTGCTTCAATATCATCAGGTTTTTCAAATACGATTGGTAAATTTTTCCATATGAGTTCCATTGCTGCCATGGAAATCGGTTTCGTCAAAAAGTTTGCCCTTCTTGAAAGATAGCTCTCAATTGCATGGCAGAAAGCATCCATTCCTGTTGCTGCAGTAGGGCCTTTTGGTAAACTTAGAGTCAGCATAGGATCAAGAATCGCAGCCTCAGGATAAAGGTATTTACTGTTTATGCCTGCCTTTTTCTTTTCATATGCTCTTATAAAAACAGCAGTAAAGGTTACTTCGCTTCCAGTACCTGCAGTTGTTGGCACCATTATTTTTGGGGTAGAGGGGTATTTAAGTTTGTCTATTCCCTGATAATCTTCAATCTTACCAGGGTTTTTAAGAAGTCCAGCAACTGCCTTTGCAGTGTCTAAGGTACTTCCGCCGCCTATTCCAATAACAATATCGCATCTATTTTTTCTTGCAATTTCAGCACATTCATTTCCCGTGTCAGTTGTCGGCTCAGAGGAAATTCTGTCATAGATTACTGGCTTAATCCTGATATTTTCAAGAATTTTTATGGTTTTTTCTTTGATATCGGTTTTCTTTGCAAGAAACTGGTCAATAACGACAAAAGCGCATTTTCCATTGAGTTTCTTTGCAATCTCACCAAGTTTTTCAAAACTATTCTTCCCTGAAAAAATTTCTGGAGTGCATATAAGTTTGAATTCAATCATAGACTAAATTTAACTTTTTTTCTTCTGTATGTCAAAATCTGGCCAATTTGATTAGTGCGGGAAATCCTGAAAAAATAGAAAAAATATAAGTACTGTCCAATAAAAATTAACTGGAATAGGTGCTTTTTATTTTTTTACAAAGCAAGAAGGAGTAAAAACAATAATCAGCAGCAAAGAAATCAGAAATACAGAAATTATTGATTTGTTAATCTGTAGTGTATAAAAATAAAAAACTGCGAATCTCCTGCCGCAAATTGCAGTTATTCAGGTTAATAAAATTTTCTATGGACACCACTGAAAAAATGTAATGGAATTAAACTCAGGATTTGATTATCCGCTGAGGCTATGCTTTTAGTTCAAACACTGCCAGAAGAATTATTTTTTGATGCTTTTTATAAATTCATCAATATCTAACGCTGCGAGGGTCTGGATCCTTACGCTTCCCCGTGCGCCAATCTCTAAGGAGATTTTCGCCACTGTTTCATTGTCAGGTGCTTCAAGAATTGTTATGAAATCATAAGGACCTAAAACAGCATATTGAGCAATGATTTTGCCACCCATTTTCTCAACTTCGCTATCCACCTCTTTAATTCTTCCTGGCTTTAATTTGATTGTCTTTATCCCCTGAGCAGTGAGGCTACTCAACATTATATATGTTGGCATATATTTCACCTTCCTTTTCTTGACTCAAGCCGTCTCTGGAAAAGACGGGAATGCGTATGGGCAACATTACCCATACCAAAAGGAAATTTTTGTGTATATCTTGGCGGGCGAGGATGACGGCTATGTTTACCATATTTTTGCATAAGCATCACCTCCAGAATTATCTTACCCCCTATAAACGCAGGTGTCAACACATATTATCAAAATTTTTTTATTTTTCAAATTTTCTTTTTGAACTCTGCAGAAGATAAGA
>DYKA01000064.1 GCA_020722805.1 Vermiphilus sp. | reverse complement strand
AGTATCAATGGATATAGTCAAATCAATTAACTTTGGGACAAACCCAAATATTCACAATAATTTTAATTTTGCAGTTTACAATTTGCATTTTGCATTGAATATTCAGTAAAAATTACTTTGCCTGCTTCAGTTCATTATGTTATAATTTTTCTATGGCCGATTTAGTTCGTTTTGGTGTATCTCTTGATAAAGAACTCCTTGAAAAATTTGACCGCCATATTAAGGGGAAAAAATACCCTACCCGTTCAAAGGCAATTGCAGACCTGATGAGAAAGGAGTTTGTTAAACACAAATGGCGCACTGGAAAAGAAATTGCCGGAGCCATTGTTTTTATTTATAATCACCACAAAAGAAATGTTGTTGATAAGATTATTGACATCCAGCATGATTTTGGAAATATCGTAATCTCAACACAACATGTTCACCTTTCCCATGATGAGTGTCTTGAAATTATCGTTGTTAAAGGTAAACCTAAACAGGTTGAATCTCTTGCTGATAGTATCAGTTCCATCAAGGGAGTGGAACACTGCACTGTTGCATTTACTTCCACTAACAGGATGTAATTCTGTTGCGCTGGTGTAATGTTTTACCAGCATATTATTCGTATCTCAATGCCTGTATCGGATCAAGACCTGCGGCTTTTCTGGCTGGATAAAGTCCGAATGTAATACCAACTGCAACAGATATGCAAAAAGAAATAAGTATTGACCACGGAGTAATAAGGGTCATCATTCCAGCAAACTTCGTTACTGCCTTTGGAATTAAAATCCCCAGCAAAACTCCGATTACTCCTCCAGACGCAGACAGAATCACTGCCTCTGTTAAGAACTGATTGATGATGTCCCTTCTCTTTGCGCCAACTGCACGCCTGATGCCTATTTCTCGTGTTCTTTCAGTAACAATGGCAAGCATAATATTCATTATTCCAATACCGCCGACAATCAAACTGATTGCAGCAATTGACCCAAGAACAATATTGAAGATGCGCTTTGTTCTTTCTGCCTGTCTTAATAGTTCCAGAGGCACAACAATCTGGTAGTCCTGTTTCTTATGGGTTTGTCCGAGTATATCGCTTACAAGTGAAGCAGTGGTCAGTATTTTATCTGTTTCTGAAACCTGCAGGATAAATCTGTGAAACTGAACCCAGTTCCTTTCCCATAACCTTATTCCACCTGATCCTTTTTTAGTTTCATACTCTCCAAAAAAAAGTTTTGTCGTTGTCAGTGGAATATAAACAGCAATGTTCATATCCTCTGCCATGAAGCTTTCAGAGGCACCTGCAAAAACTTTTTCACCTGCAATTCCTATAATCTTGAAATAGTTGCTTCTTATCTTGATTGTCTTGCCGATCGGGTCTTCAACAGGAAAAAGGGATGTTCTCACAGTGGAACCAATTATCGCAACCGGCTCACTGTTTTGGAGTTCTATTTCATCAAAATATCGTCCTGTTTTTATTGATAAATTCATAACATCTCTGTATTCAGGAAGTGTTCCAACAACCCTTGCTGAGATATTTTTATCATAATACCAGACATCCTCCTCCATTTCCCATGCAGGAACAATCCTGATAACAGATGGAATTGTTTCAAGTTTTCTCAGGTCCCTGTCTGTAAGACCGTACACTCCAAGAAAACTCACCTGCTGGGTTTTTGCATCGGATGGTAGTTTTACACTTCTTATGATGATATTATTGCTGCCCAGGGACTCTATCATTTTTCTTGCCTCATAACTTGCGCCCTCTCCGATTGCAAGCATCGCAATAACAGAAGCAACACCAAAAACAATTCCAAGCACAGTCAGAAGTGAACGAAGTTTATGAAGCCAGATGTTTTTCCAGCCGTGTCTGATAATCCTTATCAAGTGGACAAGACTAATCTTCATTTGAAATTCTCCCATCCAGCATCTTCAGTATTCTTCTTGAATACTTTGCAACATTAACGTCGTGAGTCACCACAATCAATGTGGTACCTCTTTCATTCAAATCACAAAGGAGTTTCATTATTTCCTTTCCAGACACACTGTCAAGGTTTCCTGTTGGTTCATCAGCAAGAATCAAAACAGGGTCATTCATAAGTGCACGCGCAATTGCAACCCTCTGCTGCTGTCCACCAGAAAGCTCAGCGGGTCTGTGTCTGATTCTGTCTTCGAGCCCTACCATACGAGCAAGTTCAATTGCCTTTTCCCTTGTTTTTATCTCATCAACCTGCTGATAGAACAGGGGCATTTCAATGTTTTCAAGAACAGTCAACTGCGGGATAAGATTGTATGACTGAAAAATGAAACCTATTTTTCTGCTTCTCACCTCTGAAAGGGCGTCATCGTCAAAACTTGATATGTCTCTGTTTTCAAAAAAATACCTTCCTGAAGACGCTTTATCAAGACATCCTATGATATTCAGCATTGTGGTTTTTCCACTCCCGGAAGGTCCCATAATAGCAACATGTTCCGCTTTTTTTATTTCACAGCTCACACCGTTTAACACAGGGATATCAATCCTGCCAAGATGATACACCTTTGTTATTTCCTCAAATCTGATAATTTGGTTATTGTTCTGGTTCATTTGACACAGATCTTCGCTTTCCTGAAGCGGGTACTCCTTCAGTCTGTTCGGATGGGCCTGTTCTCTCAATTCTTCTTCAAGGTCTTTTCGCATCCTGCGATCTTTGTTCCGGTTGCCGCGGCTGAACCTCCTGTTTTGATGAAGATGGCTGAGGACTCTGCGGAGTAACCTGAGTTGACGGCTGCTGGACCGGTTTTTTTTCTGTTTCTATCTGTTTTTTTGTTTCAGCCGTTTTTCCAATTGCAGATATAACAATTGTATCTCCCTCGTTAAATCCCTTTTTAACCTCAGCCTCTCTTTCATTATTCTGACCAATCTCAATCTGTCTTGTTTCAATCTTCCTGCCTCTTAAAACATTCACATATGCCTTGCCGTCCCTGAAATTAACTGCAACAAGTGGAATAACAAGAACATTCTTAAGAACATCTATTGTGATCTCCACCTGTGCAGACATACCGGGTCTGAGATAATCATAACTTCTGTCAAAAGAAATCTGTGCAACATAGACATTCAGGTCAGGATTGAGCCACTTCAGCGTAGGATCAGGCATTAAAGCAATACTCTGCACCTTGCCTGTAAATACCTGCCCGGGAAATGCATCAACCTTTATTGTTGCAGGCAGTCCTGGTTTTACTTTTTCAACATTTGACTCATGGATTTTTACCTCTACTCCCATTGTTGAAAAATCAGGCAAACTCAACAATTCCTGATACATCCTGACAGTTGCTCCTGCCTGAATTGGTGTCTCAACAAAAAATCTTCCTGTGGTTGCATACACAACAAACCCCGGCTGTTTTGCCCTTATTGTACATTTTTCAAGGTTTCCCATTGTTGTTTCAAGTCGTGTTTTCGTAAGAGAGTACGTTGCCCTTTTGCTTTTCACGTTTGCTTCTGCCTGAATCAATCTGGACTGACATTTTGATTTTACCCGGTCAAATTCAGCAACTGCCTCACGATAATTTGAAAGTAGTTGTTCTATCTGGCGCGGGAAGTCATAATCAAAAAATAGCTGGTAATCCAGTTTCGCCTGTTCCAGAGAAACACTTTTCTGCTGAAGTGCCAGTTTGTCTGCCTCAAGTTCACTTTTCGTTACATATCCCTTTTCAGCCAGTTTGCTGCTCCAGTCAAGTGTATCCTGAGCTCTGGCAAGTTCTTCTTTTGCAAGATCAATCTTGTTTTCAAGCTGTCGCCTTTTGTTCAGTGCCTCACCGCCGAGTTCAGGGTCTTTTAATAATTGAGAATAGTTTACGCTTTCCTTCTTACCAAGCAGTCGTGAAGCAACAGCAGAACCGAGATATTTTTCAACATCCATCTTTGCAAACATTATCTTCAACTGCGCCTGATTGAGGTCGCTCTCATTCTGTTTTTTCTGTATCTCAAGATTTTCTTCTGCCTCCTTAAAAGATGCATATGCTGTTTCAAGACTCACCTTCTGCTGGTCAAGGTCATTCTCAATGTCTCTTGAATCAAGCCGTATCAAAACCTTCCCATTTTTCACATCTTCCTCTGTAATCTGAGTGCCTTCTGGAACAACATCAAGAATTGTCCTCTGTCCGGGTACTTCATTAACTACCTTCAGCGATTTTAGTGCTTTGAGGTTTCCGCCTTCAATAACAGAAATAACAAGGTCTTTCTTTTTTACCTGAGTAGTAATAAATTCCTTCAATTTTTTCTTCTCCTGCTGCGCAGAATGAAGTATCAATCCTGCTGCTGTCAAAATCACAATAGCAAGAAACACCCTATTTTTGAGAATCTTTGGTATCTTCACCGATAATTTTCTCATAAAGGTCTCCTTTCCATACACCGTTATCATCAAGTTGAAGTTGTTCTGTATCCCTTAAAAAATCAAGATATGAAACAAGATAATTGACAATTGCAGATGACAGGGAATTTTTTGCCTGCAGATATGATTCCTGTGCCTCAAGCAGATCTCTTGTGGTCGCCCTTCCTGCTTGAAGCATTAAATCAGTACTTTCAACCCTTCTTGTCGCAAGTTCCAGACTATTTTTTTGAACAATATAGCTCTGATATGCTTCTTCAAGCGCCCTCAGAGAATTAAGTATCTCAAGCTTTACATTTTCTCTTTTCAGGGTAAACTCCCTTTGTTTTCTTTCAAGGTATATCACTGCCTGCCTGTAACTGTTTCTGTCTGAAATTTTGCCAACAGGGAGTTCAAAATCAATGCTGGCAGAGTATGATGGTTGTTTGAATTCTAAGTCAAGTTTTGATTTTCCCTCTGTTGATGAAGAAACATTGCCTGTAAAATCAATCTTTGTCCTGAGAAGATTTTTTGCAATACCAAGATTTCTTTCTGCATCGCCAACGCTGTCAAATGATGTCAGCAAATCCAGACGATGCTCAAGGGCATAAGAAATTGCCTTTTCTTTATCAACATCAGGTACGCTTATACCTTTTTTAAGAAATTGTTCAAGAGACTTTTCATCAAGAACAATATTGTGCTCTGGAGACAAACCCAGAAATATCTTGAACTCATCCTCAAGTTTCTTGTAGTTATTTCCTGCCTGTATCCACTGTTGATATGCACGATACTCATTCTGCCTTGCCTGGTCTGCCTGCAGTGGCGGAAGACGGCCTGCTGCGGCAAGCATTTCAATCCTTTCCCTTGTATCCTTCAAAAACAAGTAGTTTTTCCAGTAATTGTCAAGATTGCTTTTCGCAAGAATAATTGAAAAATATTTGCTGGCAACATCAACTGAAAAACTCCTCTGATATCTCAAAAAACTTCTTATCTGATAAACAACATTTCTTTCTGCCTGCACAAGATTTTCTCTTGCCACAAGACGTCCTGCACCCTGAAAAAGAGGCTGAAAAATATTCAGTTCCATTGCAGTGTGATACACATTCTCCTTTGAACCAGTAAGATACTTAGCAAGATATTGGCCGATATTAAATGTAATCTCTGCTCCTGTGGCAAGCCACTTAACAAGAGAAAGATTAAGATTTCCGCCTGTTGTTTCACCACTGCTGCTAGAATTCCAGTCAATGGAACCTGTTATATCCCTCTGAACACCATAAAGGTATCTCTGATACGTAAGCGCCAATGCAGACAGATAAACATCTTCTTTTGCTCTCTGGTAATCGCGGTTATTTTTTGCTGCCATTACAAGTGCGTCCCTGAGAGAAAGTACCATTGTATCTTTTGCTGTTTCTTCCTTGAGTTCAGAAAGTTTCTTGAATGGTTTTTCTGCAGATTGTTTTTTTTCTGAAACAATTGAGGATACTTCTTTGTCGGCTGAAGCGTTGTAATAAGATACACTGCAGCCGCAGAAGATAAAGGCGATACCTGAAATTATCAGACAGGTTTTTATTCGCATATTAAACTATGACTCTTTCTTAATAAAACACCATTGCCCTGATATTGTCAAGCGGAATGCTGTTGTGCAGCTCACTGCTTGAACCAGGGAAATACCACGGACCTGCATCAAGCATTGCCTGCCTTGTGGCTTTTTTAACCTCATCCGTCGTACCATACACAAGCAGTTGACTGCAGTCAATACCCCCTATCATTATCAGGTCTTTGTGTCTTTCTCTGACTTCCTTCAGATTCATACCTGCAATAACCTCAAGAGGATTAAGACCATCAATTCCTGTTGCAACAAGATCATCAAGAATCGGCATTACATTTCCATCTGTATGAAAAATAAACTTAATGCCTTTTTTGTGGTATGCATCAATAATCTGTTCAAGGTGAGGATAAAAGTATTTTTTCATTATTGATGGTGAAAATAAAGGACCGTTTTTTGAGGCAATATCCTCGCAGTCAAAGATCGCGGAAAAATCAGAAATCCTTTTTGCCCTGTTTATCACCCGCACCTTGAACTCTGTTCCCTTTCTCATGTATAAGTCAAAAATCTCAGGGTAATCAGTGATGAAATAGGAAAAAAGTTCAAGCCCGATACCAGTATATAGCTGGAGTCCTGTTTTTATCAGGTAATTGCCAAAAAGAAAGATATTCTTGAATTCCTGCCTTGTTTTAACAAGATCCTCAATGCGGGTGTCCAGTGAATCGGCGTCTTTCTGAATATTTTCAGGGTTTGAAAAATATTCAATGTCCTGTCTTACATTTTTTTCAACATCATCAAGGGAGAGAGTGAATCTTCTATGATACCAGGCAGTCCAACGTTTCTGTTCAATGATTGTGCCATCCTCTGCGATAATCTTTTCTTCTTTTTGAGGATACATAATAATCCATCTTGTGGCATCAACCATATTGTCCAGAGCCGCATGTACAACCTGTTTTCCATTTTCAACTGTTAATTTCTTGCCTGAATAATACTCAATCGCTGCATCATTTGTAAGGATATCAAACAATGGATACCTGTCAAAATCCTGATGGTTCAAAACTGCCTGACATCTTTCTCTGCTGTTCATAAATTTCCCTGCGAACTACTGGTTCTGTAAAACCTCAATCATTGCAGCAATATTTTCAATTCTTGCGCCATAAGGAATTGAATGGGCTGGAGCAGCAATATAACCACCACTTTTGCCTATCTCGTCAAGAAGCCGTTTTATCTGGTCTTTTGTCTCACCAACAGTGCCATAGGGAAGTAGCTTCTGGGTACTTATACCCCCATAAAATGAGAGTTTATTCCCGAATTTCTTTTTCATCTCAAAAACATACATTACCTCTGGCTGAAAAGGATTGAACACATCAAGTCCTGCATCAATTAAATATGGGAAAAGTTCGTCCACCTTGCCGCAGGAATGGATGAAAACATATTTGTTGTTTTTTTTACTAGGAAATACATCTGCCTTATGCGTGGTTCAATAAACTCGTGCCATAGATGCGGGCCCATTATCAGACCTGTCTGAGATCCCCAGTCATCGCCAATAATAACACCATCAATCGGAAAACTACACAACTTCTCAAGCATTTTGAGGTCAAACTCAACAAGCATATCAAATAGCTTATGGACAAATTTTTTGTCATTAACCATTGCCACAAGTAAATTTTCCATTCCAGTCATTGTCCATGCCCTTTCAAACAAGCTAAAACCAAAGCCCGCAATGCAAAAACAATTATCTTTATTTTGCTTTATTGAGTCAGCGAATTTCTTTTCGTCAAAAATATGTTCAGGGTCAGGCATGTTGTATCTGTCTATATTCTCAGGAGAAACAACAAAATTGCAGACAGTGCCAATATCCCTGTCAATCTTTCTGTTCCACCTTACGCCAAAATGGTCTTCCCATATATCGGGCTCAACCTCTTTCAACAGCCCGTCCCTTTCATACGCAGCAAAGTAAAGATAGTTTCCAAGTTTTTTCTCAAATTCAGGATCTTTATAATATTCAGCCATCTGAAGTCTTACCCTGCAGGTAAACCCTATAAAATAAGGAACTCTTGGTGGCTGGCGATGGTTCAATGCTTCTATAACGATGTCCCGTTTTTCCATAAGGTCCCTTTTCTCTTTATTTTATCATGATTTATGAATTTTCATCATTGACTGCCAGATTAAGATTTATTATTACATCGCAATTTTTCTCGGGCCATGAAAGACAAATGGAATTATTTCTTTGAAAAGACAAGGAAGATTAGAGAACGCTGTGTACCAAAAGGAATTCCGGGGTTCTCATTTCCAGGTGCCTGATTAACTTTTTTCATCAAGCCATTTTTCTTTTGCGTCATAGCCCCATGGAACTGAAACTTTACAATTTTCTGGTAAAGGAACTGGCCCTGAAATAAGAGGGTCATTTGTTTCTTTCATCCACTGCACAAGTTCTTTCCTGAAGTTATCAATGATTGGCTTATATTCTGGTTCATTGATGAGGTTTCTTCTTTCAAGAGGGTCTTTATCAAGGTCAAAGAAAAATTCAAAGGGTCTGAGTTTTTCAAAATATCCTTTGCTTCTGAAAAGATCTTTTGCGAAAGAAGCATCAACATTCACCGGGAAATAGAATGGTCTTACTTCAAATGACCTTATATACTTGTATCTGTTTGTTCTGATGCTTCTCATAGGGTCGTATCCAGCATGATAGGTCAATTCTGTATAGATACACTGCCTGAGTTGTTCTGCCTTTCCTTTAACCGCAGGCATCATGCTTATGCCATCAATATTTTCTGGAATTTCAATTCCAAGATAATCAAGGACAGTTGGCATAAGATCAACATTTGAAGAAAGACATTCAAGTTTTTTCCCGGCAGGAATTCCTGGTCCTTTCATCATCAGGAAAATTCCTATGCCAGGGTCAAAAAGTGTTGCCTTTGCTCCAGGCATTGCAATGCCGTGGTCAGTTGTAAAAATTATCAAAGTATTGTCAATGAGCTTTGTTTCTTCAAGTACAAATAAGATTTTTCCTATTGCGTCATCAACACGTTTAACAAGGATATTAAGTCCGGCAATGTCCTTTTTCACTTCTATGTCATCAGGAAGGAATTCGGGAACTTTGATGTTTTGTGGCGGGTTTTCAACAATTGGATACCTCTGGTGGGTTTCGGAAACGCCTACAGAAACAAAAAACGGTTCAGGAATACCCTGCCTCAGAGATTGGCACAGAACTTCACAGACATCAGCACATGATGTTGTTTTTGCTGTAAAAAAGTTTTGATATCCAAGTTCATCCTGTTTTTCCCATTGAGTTTCATGCTGCACGCCGAACAAAAATGTTTTATAGCGTCTGCGACCAAGAATTTTTGGAAGGTATGGAATGTCTTTCTTTAGATTAAACCCTCTGTGGGCAAGGCCTATCATTCCGTTTCTGTACGGTATAAGACCAGAAAACATGCTTGCCCTGCTTGGACTACACTGGGGCGCTGAACAGAAATAATTTGTGAAAATTGTCCCCTGTTCTGCAAGTTTATTAATATTTGGTGTTCTCACATCAAAGCCATAACACTCAAGATATCTTCCTGTATCATGGGTGATAAAATGAAGAATATTTGGCTTCACCTTTTTCCCCAGGTTTCATGGTAAATGATTTCTTCAAGAGGTAGTCTATCATGGGACTCGCAGAATGCTGAGTCTTTTTCAGGATATCCAAGAGGAGTTATTGCAACAACATTGACATCTTCAGGAATATTGAGAAACTTTTTTATTCCTTCATTATCAAAAGAGCCAATCCAGCATGTACCGAGTCCTTCTGCTCTTGCTGCAAGGGTTAGATGGTCAAATGCAATTGCAACATCAACAAGAACACTAAAATTACCCATCCATTCGCCTCTGTTGTAATGAATATCCTTACCGCATCCGACAATGACAACTGGCGCATCAGCAATAAATAATTGATTGTGGCAGAGTTTCGCAATCTCTTTTCTTCTGCTCTGTTCCTTGATAATGATAAATCTCCACGGCTGTCTGTTACTTCCGCTTGGCGCAATTCTTGCAGAATTCAGAACACGGTTCAGTATATCTTGTGGGATCTCGGTCTTTCTATAGATTCTTATGCTCCTTCTGGTTTTTATGACTTTATAAAAGTCCATAGCGCCTCCTTTTGGGTAAA
>DYKA01000063.1 GCA_020722805.1 Vermiphilus sp. | reverse complement strand
GTATCCTGCAGATGAAATCCCTATTTGAAGAGGGAAAATTCTCACTATAAAGGAGGAGAAAAGATGATTATAGGAGTTGCAAAAGAAATAAAAGAACAGGAGTACAGGGTGGGATTGACTCCAGAAAGTGTGGCGATTCTAAAAAATGCCGGGCACAAGCTGCTTATTGAAGAAGGTGCGGGTACTGGTTCTGGTTTTTTTGACCAGAAGTACAAGGAGGCAGGTGCAGAGATTGTTTCAAAAGATGAAATTTTTGATAATGCGGAGATGGTTATTAAGGTAAAAGAACCACAACTGAAAGAGATACAGATGATGAAAAAGGGCCAAATAGTTTTTACATTCTTCCATTTTTCATCAAATGTGAGAATGACCCTTGCTCTTATTGAAAGACAGGTTACTTGTGTTGCGTACGAACTTATTGAGGAAAACGGTGTGAGACCAATTTTGAAGCCAATGAGCGAAATTGCAGGAAAACTGAGTATTCAACAGGGGATGAAATATCTTGAAAAGGAATACGGTGGCAAAGGAATTCTCTTAACCGGTACGCAGGCGGTCAAACCTGGCAGGGTTGTTATTCTGGGTGGAGGTGTGGTGGGTTGCGCTGCTGCAGAAATTGCCAGTAGAATAGGAACATATTTGACGATTATTGAGAAAGACGAAATGAAACGGCAATTATTAAAAGAGAGATTTCCTGGCTGTGTGATACTTGATTCTACTGAAGATAATATCAGGGATGCCATTTCAACTGCCGATGTCATTATTGGTGCGGTTCTTATATCAGGCCATAGAACCCCGATTCTTGTGAGCAAAAGAGACCTCAATTATATTGAAAAAGGAAGTGTGCTTGTTGATGTTTCAATTGATGAAGGAGGAGTGTTTGAATCAAGTCATCCAACAACCCACAACAATCCGATTTTCCTTGAATCAGGAATTGTTCACTACTGTGTACCAAATATCCCCGGAGTTGTTCCAAGAACATCAACAATTGCTCTTAATTTTGCTACCCTCTCGTATGTAAAAACATTAGCTGAAAATGGCGAGGAAGCGTTTAAAAAATTTCCTACAATCAGGTCCGGACTTGCAATTTTAAGGGGTCATATCGTGCATCCTGCATTAAAGGAAATTGCTGGATTGTAAGTTTCACAGGCTTTTCAGAATTTCTCTGAATTTTTCAGTGGTAAAGTCAATGATATTTTTAGAAACAACAAGTGCGAATTTTGTAAGGGCAGTGGAATGTCCTTGATAATATGCATGAACCCTTAACCATATTCCCTTCTTAATGCATTTCCTGTGGAATTCAAGAGCGGTTTCCTGGTTTCTCAATTTAATACCTGACAGGAATCCTTTTCCTTGAATTGATGTAACGAGTCCCGGGAATTCATGTACAAGTTTTTTCAGTTGCTTTTCATAATAACTTCCAAGATTTTTTATTTTTTGAGCACTTTTTTCCACAAGGTGCAGGCAGCATAATGCCATAAATGATGGTAGCGGTGCATTGCCGTTTGTACTTATTGCATCATATTGCTTGAGAGAATCAAGTTTTCTTTTATAAACAATGCACGAAAGTGGATGAAACCCTGCAGTCAATCCTTTTCCAAGTATAAGAATGTCAGGAATAACATCAAATTGTTTGTACATAAAAATTTCAGGACACCAGCAACATGTTTGAATTTCGTCAACAATCATAAGGGCGTCTACTGATTTAGTGAGTTTTCTCGCTTCAAGAACAAAGTCCTTATCAAGAAGTATGGCTTCTCTATTCATCATAACAGGTTCAAAAAAGAAACCAGCAATGTTTTCTCCGTGTTTTTTGAATACATTATTGAGTTCTTCAATGTTGTTTGGTTCAATTGCTTCAAAGATAAGGTTTTCTGAAAAAATCCAGTCCCACATTCCGCGTAATCTCTGCATTAGAAAATCTGTACCATGATAGTTACCGTTAAGAGAAACAAAGACGATTTTTTTCTTATCCCTTTTCTGCTGCTTGAAATAATTTAGGGCAAGTTTCATCGCTGTTGAGCACGCAACCGAGCCGGTTGCTATACCGAGAAGGACTGTATTCAGTGAGTTATCAATTTCCAGAATATTATCATCCGTTTTTCCATAGGTGCAGATTTGAACAATTTTTTCTGAAAGTTTTTTTACAAAAAAACCTGGAATATTACTGTGGCAATCCCACGCGATCCCCATCTTCAGGGCATCATTCAGATTTTTCATCAGGAAAGGATGATTATATCCCCATGTCATTTGATAATGTCCTGCAGTTGTGTCAAGGAAAAGTTTTCTTCCCTCAGTAATATAAAAAACACCCTTGCTGGCGAGAAGGTCATCCCGTTGGTTTCCTGTTATAAAGGATTTCTGGAACCATTTTTTATCGTTAAAGTTTGCGGGAGGAATACTTTTTATGATTTTGCCAACATTTTCTAAAAGTTCCTTTTCCTTTTTTCTTTGAATGAATACATTTGCGTTATTTATACTTTTAATAATTTTCTTCTCGTTCTGCTTAAATTTGAGGTTCATTTTTACAATTTCTCCAGTGTTTTATTTTTTGCAGAATTATACGCAGCATCTATTATTTTTTGGACAGCAAGTCCATCTCTAAATGATGGTTGCGGTATCTTATCGTGAGTTAAAGCGTAGAGAAATGAATGAAGGGATGCAATATGCGTACGTATCCATCCAATACTGAATTTTGGAAGGGGTATACCCGTTGCATCCGGGTATCTCTGAACAGTTTCTATCTTTTTGAATCCTCTAAATCCGCCTATCGGCGTATCAAGATCTCTCATATTATAGGCATACAGCCAATTCGGTTCCATTGAATTAAATGCGAGGGCTCCCTCAGACCCATATATTTCAAATCTTACTTCATCATTTGTACCTGTAGCAATTTTTGACGCTTCAAGGATTCCCTCTGCGCCATGAAGAGTTTCAACATTGATAATCGCAAGGTCATCGGTTCTTTTATCAGGTGAAGTAAAGTTTTTTGTTTTAGCATAGACAGAACGAAATTCACCTACAAGATGTCTTGCAAGATCTATTATATGAGAACCAAGATCAACAAGTACTCCACCTCCAACCTTCTCAAATTCTGCCTTCCAACTATATGCCTTTGATGACTGTTTTACACAGGATGAATGAAGATAAAGAAACCTGAAGAAATTAATCTTTCCAACAAATCCCTCATCAATAAGTTGTTTTGCTCGCATTACAGCAGGAAAAAATCTTAATTGAAAAACAATCTGGGTTTTAACAGGAGATTTTTCTACTAGTTCAGTTAATTCCTGTGCCTGCTGGAGATTAAGAGCAAGAGGTTTATCACAATACACATGTTTTCCCTCAAGAATCGCAGATTTAACAATATCGTAGTGGAGATTATTGGGAAGACAGCAATTAATGATATGGATATCCTTGTTCTTAACGAGTTCCATGAAATCTGCTGTTGCAAATTCAAAGTTTGACTGCTCAATTGCTTTTTTTTTAGACTCCTCAGAATACGCTGAAACTCCTACAAGTTTTATTTTTGCTGGGATATCATCATAATAGAAGGGAATTGCTCTGTATGCAAAGGCATGCACTTTTCCAATAAAGCCGTAGCCTGCGATTCCGACACCGTATTCTTTCATATCAAATTTGTAGATATTACTTAAATATTCGTGGAAGCCGTCTAATTTTAGGTACAAAGTTCAAACTTTCAAAGATGTAATCCTAAAGTCGCATCGCATAGGTATATGGTCTTTAATGCTTTTAACTTTGTGCCTACCCGTAACTGGGCTCAGTAAGGATTTACGCTAAGTTTGCTGTTCATTTTGCAATAAATTGACTCCACTAAATATTGTCATCTTTTTTTCTCTTCCCACTTTCCATAAATGGGAATTGAGGGGGATTTTCAAAATCTCCCCAGGAATTTTTTAACATTCTACAATTTTGAACCTATTTTACAATCTTTTAATTTTTTCAGTCAAATTAAAAATTCTATTGTTTTTGTATCATTTATAGGGTAGTATTCCTCTTAATCAATATCCTATTTTATAGAATGAAGTATAAGAAATAAAGGCGCAAATACCAGTGTCAATGTTGAAAGAAGTTTTACAAGCACATGCAGGGATGGGCCAGCAGTATCTTTGAATGGATCTCCAACAGTATCTCCGACAACTGCTGCCTTGTGCGTTGCTGAACCCTTGCCGCCGTAGGCGCCTGCCTCAATATATTTCTTTGCATTATCCCAGGCACCGCCCCCGTTGTTCAGAACCAGTGCCAGAATAATGCCCGCAATTGTTCCAACCATAAGTGTCGCTCCCACTGCTTCTGGTCCAAGTAAAAGTCCGACAAGCAGAGGAACTATGACTGCAGTTAATCCAGGCAAAATCATTTCCTTCAAAGCACCTCTGGTACAGATGTCAACCGCCTGTGCATAATCGGGTTTTTCTCTGCCTTCAAGAATTCCCGGTTTTTCCTTAAATTGTTTACGGACGTTGTTGATGATATAATACGCGGCCTTTCCAACTGCCCTGATTGCAAATGCGGAAAATATGAAAACAAGCATTGCGCCAAGCATTGCACCTACGAAGACCACCGGTTTTGCCAGGTCAACCGAAACAAGGTGAACGTCTTTCAGGTATGCAGAGAAAAGTAGAAATGCCGCAAGAGCAGCAGAGCCAACAGCATATCCTTTTGTCAATGCTTTTGTTGTATTTCCGATTGCATCAAGGCGGTCGGTTCTTTTTCTGATGTTTTCGCTTGCGCCCGACATTTCCACAATTCCGCCGGCATTATCAGTAATAGGCCCAAAGGTATCCATTGCAAGAATAAAGGCGCACGTTGAAAGCATTCCCATTGTTGCGACGGCAGTGCCATAAAGCCCGCCATCAGCAAGTCCTGTTGCCCTTCCAAGATAATAAGCAAGCAAAAGCGCAACTGATATTACAAGAACCGGAAGCCCTGTGCATTCAAGGGCAACGGAAAATCCAGTGATAATGTTCGTTGCAGGGCCTGTTTCTGATGCCCTTGCAATTTCCTTCACAGGTCTGTACCTGTACTCTGTATAGTACTGGGTAATTGAGACGAAGGCAAAACTTGTAAGTATGCCGATCAGACCAGCAAGAAAAAAATATGTGTGATACTCTGTCAACAGAAGTTTCGTTGAAAGCCAGAAACCGGCTGCTGCAAGTATAGTGGTTATAAAATATCCGCGATTCAATCCTCTTATCGGATCTTCATTCTCACTTACCCTTACCTCCATAATTCCAATGATTGAAGCAATAAGTCCAAATGCGCGGGCAACAAGCGGAAATATAATTCCGTCAATGCCGAATGTTGGATAAAGAGCGATACCAAGAATCATTGCACCTATGTTTTCTGCTGCCGTTGACTCAAAAAGATCAGCCCCACGACCGGCGCAATCGCCCACATTATCTCCGACAAGATCTGCAATTACCGCAGGGTTTCTCGGGTCATCTTCCGGAATGCCTGCCTCAATCTTACCCACAAGGTCAGCACCAACATCAGCCGCCTTTGTATAAATTCCGCCGCCAAGCTGTGCGAAAAGGGCAACAAAGGAAGCGCCAAATCCAAAACCAACAATAAGGAGAGGAACTTCAATCGGGTCAGAAGAACCGCCGTAAAGCAGAAATATTCCAGCCACACCTAAAAGGGAAAGAGCAACAACAAGAATTCCTGATACCGCTCCTCCTCTTATTGCGGTTACAACGGCTTCGTTCATACTTCTTCCCGCTGCCGCTGCAGCCCTGACATTGGACCTCACAGATATATACATTCCAACATAGCCGGAAATTGAAGAGCAGAGTGCTCCAAGTATAAAAGCGAGTGAGGTGTGCCAGCCGTAAGAGAGTTTATTGCTGAAAGCGTATATCAAAAAAATTATGACTGCGAGTGCTATGGATAGCGCTGCAATTGTTGTATACTGCCGTCTGAGAAATGCGTTTGCTCCTTCTTTAATAGCATTTGAAATCTCTTGCATCTTCTGGGTGCCAGAGTCCTTTTTCAAAATCTCAAGCGCAAACAGAAAAGCAATGATGAGACTTCCAATACTGACAAGCATTACAAGACCGAAATACATTCCTCTCCTCCTTGTATAAACTGAAAAGAAAACACCAGTATTATATCATTGTTTAATTTTTTTTCAAGCAGTACAGGTAAACCAGAAATTCCGACATAAGAAATTTTAGAGGCAATAATTTTCATTTGACTTCACACTTCTTTCAAATAAAATTGATGTTGATATTATTTCAGTCAATGTCTTTTACAAGATACGGAGGGAATATGGGAAAGATTAGCAGATTGATAATTGCAGGTGCCGTTTTTTTCTTTTCAACGGGATACGGACTCAGTATTGACTCAGGTTTATTTTCAATCGTCAGGGATGGTAAGCCGCAGGCAACAATAGTTATTGATAAGGTCGCATTTGAAACCACACTTGTTCAACCGTCCCGCTATATAAAAATGAAACCAGAACAAAAAATAAAGCTTGCTGCATTTAATCTGCAAACATATATAGAGAAAATGACAGGTGCGAAGCTTGAAATTGTTGCAGACACCAGCCCTGTTTCGGGATATATCATCTGTGTTGGACCCAGCAAACTTACCCGGAATATAAAGGGTTTGAAAATTCCTTCAGGGTTGACTGGTGAAAGAGTGGAGGAGGGCTACACAATATTCTGCAGGGGCAATACTCTCGTTCTTGCTGGAAATGATGCTGGCCCTTACTATGGAACATACTATGCTGTGGCCGAATTCCTGGAAAAACTTGGTGTTCGCTGGGTGATGCCCGGGGGATTTTGGAGAGGTTGTTCCGAAAAAATCAACCATTGAGGTTTCACCAATGGAAATCACAGATAGGCCAGGGTTCAGGGTTCGTTCGTGGTGGTGCAATCAGCCGGATGAAATGAATAAAGTGGAATCACTCTGGAAGATTCGTAATAAAATGACCATAAACGACAGAGATATCATCTGTATACCCGGCGATGGCTGGCTGCGAAGATATCTGCCTGACCCGAAGCTCAAGGATACACATCCTGAATTATTCGGGAAGAATCTTGATGGAAGCGTAAATCCCTATATGGCCAATCTTACAAATCCTGAGACAATAAAGGTTGTTGCTGATAAGATAATTCAGGAATTCAAGAAATCAGAGGAAAAGGGAGAAAAAATTAACTCTATAGGTTTTGCCCCTGATGACGGACTGCCAATGGATCATACACCTGAAACAATGAGGTTGAATCAGGGTTTTACCGATGTTTTCGGAAGAGAAGGAGTGAAAACAGAACTTTCAATCAGTGAAGAATGGTTTAATTTCGTTAATAGAGTTGCAGAAGAAGTAACAAAGGTTTATCCTGATGCTATTATCACAACCAATGGTTATGCCAATCGTTCACTGCCCCCTGAAGGGATTACACTTCATCCCAATCTTGGTGTGATGGCTGCTTTTATCTGGGCGGATACACTGAAGCCGGTAACAAGCTCGAAATCATGGCAGGGCAGGATAATGGGAGCACAACTAAAAAAATGGTGTGAGCTCTGCAAGAGGGTTTTCCTATATGAATACAATGAAACAATGCTTGTTTCTGGTCTTACACCTGTGCCTCAGGTCAGAAAGATGGCGATAAATTACCCCTTATTTAAGAAATGGGGACTTATAGGTTTTATAAATGAAACACGATTGCCTTATTTTGAAGAGGGAATTGCAACAAGGTATGTTCGTGCCAGGCTGATGTGGAATCCTGACGCTGATATTAATGCGATACTTGATGATTTTTATAAAAACTGGTATGGACCTGCTGCAGCGCCTGCAAGAAATTTCTGGGAAGCAATTGAAGATTGTCTTCTTGAAACACCTTTTCTCGGACATGAAGACAGAATTCTTCCCTTTGTTTATACGAAGGAACTTCTTGAAAGACTTGAATCATATCTTTCAGAAGCGGAAAAACTTGCTGATTCCGACATTATTAAAACACACGTTCTGGTTGACAGGTTAACCCTTGAACATCTCAAGGCATATATGGCGATGAAGGAAGCAGAATTTGATGCAAGATGGGTTGATGCATCAAAACACGCTGACAGAATGATTGAATGTCGCCTTGCTTTGAATAAGATTAGCCCGTTTCTCGCAATGCCGCCGGCTCTTACAGGAAGAGAAAGATATTATTCTGGTGATTCCTATTTTGGCGTTCTTAAGAGAAAGGCACTTTATCAGAAACTGTCTGGACTTACAAATGGCGAAACAGGGGTTCTTGTTGCAATTGCGCCGAAGAGCGTGAAATTTTCACTTGATGATGCAGGATTTGGTAAACACCTTAACTGGTATGCCCCTGATTTTGATAGAAGCAAATGGAGAACAATTGATACCACGATTCCTTTTTATGCACAGGGATATATCTCATCTGATGGAATGCCTTATCTTGGAAAAATGTGGTATGTTTTTGAACTTGAAATATCAAAAAAGTTCTCAGACAAAAGTATAATGCTTTATGCTCCATTTGTTACCTGTGAAGCATGGGTTTGGGTCAACGAAAAATACGCAGGGCATAGGCCATATCTTGAGGCATACATAAGTCCATCGTCGATTGACATGGACATTACAGAGTTTGTGAAATATGGTGAAAAAAACACCATTGCTGTACTCGTAAGCACAGGACTGAGTCCTGCACAGGCAACAGATGGTTTTCTCGGAAGATTGTTTTTGTATTCTCCTTTGAAACAGTAGTCTGATTTATGACCTGCAGAGAACGTTTGATTCGTGTTTTCAGATGTCAGGATATTGATAGAATGCCAGTTCGTATCTGGGGTGTGGATCCCCTTTTTCCTGTCAGAAAGGACTGGAAGTTACTCTATCAACTTACAGAGGAATATGAACTGGAGATAATTCGTTCATGGCATCCCCATCCTGAGGAATTGCCTGATTTGCCATACAGACAAATTACCCTGGAGAAGGTTGATGAGGACAAAAACATAAAAGAAATCATAACAACAATATATACCCCGCGGGGACCTTTAACTTAGATATATGATTATCCTCTTTCAGGCGCACCTGGCTACGTGAGAAAACACTATATTGAGTCAGTGGATGACGCAAAGAAATGGCTATCTATCCCTGATGACAATTTACCTCGTGTTGACTCTTATTATGACCTTGAAAGGAAGAGCGGTTCTCGTGCAATGTTGATGATAGGTATTGATGAAGCAATGTACATGGTGCAAAGATTGACAGGCTCAGAAATTTTTGGATACTGGCTTTATGATGAGAGAGAACTTCTGAAAGAGATGATATCCACAGCATACAGGAAGGTGGAAAGAATTGTGAAACACTATCTTTCTTATGGTATTGGCGATGCCTTCGGATGGGTTGGACCTGAACTATGTGTTCCGCCTCTTGCCTCAGTAAATGATTTTAGAGAATTCGTTGTTGAACACGACAAAAAAATAATTGATTTGATACATGAAGCAGGAAAACTTGTCTGGATACACTGTCATGGCGATATGAAGCCAGTTCTTGAAGATTTTATAAATATGGGGGTTGATTGTCTTAATCCGATTGAGCCGCCTCCGGTTGGGAAAATCACCCTTGCAGAAGCGAAGAAAATATGCAGAGGCAAAATGTGTCTTGATGGCGGAATTGAAGATGGCTCTTTCTACACGATGAAATCAAAACAGATGAGGCAGAACGTTATTGAAACGATAAAACAAGGAAAGCCTGGTGGTGGTTTTATTTTATGTCCCACATCTTCGCCCAATACCGCAGCACTGTTTTCAGAAGGCGTAATAGAAAATTACAGGATTTATGTTGAAACTGCTACAGGTTTGAGGGAATATTGACCCGTAAGAATCAAATTCACATGGAAGAAGGATGAAAACATGAAAAATTTTGAGATAAGGTTCGGTCCCGAGCGCATGGTTCTATCAGGTGGATTACAGCCATTCATTTTTAAATCAAGAAATGGAACTATTATACTGCAGGCACAACTTGAATTACCCCCTGATACAAAGCCAGCCAGGGATGTTTTTCCCGCTCTTCCCTGTACAGTTGTTTCACGGGACAAAGGCAGGACATGGAAGCGATGGATACCTGAACGAACCGAAGGATGGGGACCATTCTTTGAAGGCTCTGCCACACAACTTTCTGATGGGACTATCATTCTTCTTGAATGGGTTGCTTCAGGACCATCTTCCAATGGAGAATTTATTGGAAAACT
>DYKA01000171.1 GCA_020722805.1 Vermiphilus sp. | reverse complement strand
CCCTTGATGTTCTTGTGCCTGTAAATAACGGGGTAGGTGAATATTTACTAAATCAATGCGGTATCAGGAGAGATTTTACAGAACAATGGCAGCCATTGACCTTACGCAGTTTTCGGTCAGATTAAAAGAAAGCGACCTTTTTATAATGGCTGACAGGGATCTTTCAGGTGAAGCAGAAAAAGAACTGAAAAAACAAAGATATCTGCTTGAAGAATATATCAGACAGCATCCTGATTTCTATCTTTCGTTCAGGCCATTGCCCTGCGATGAAAACGCACCTGAAATCGTGAAAATAATGAGTGAGGCATCTTTTCTCTGTGATGTTGGACCAATGGCAGCAGTCGCTGGAGCAATAGCAGAAATGGTTGGGAAGTATCTTCTGCAATTTACTAACCAGATTATTATTGAAAACGGAGGGGACCTGTTTCTGATGACGCAAAAAGAAAGGGTTGTATCAATCTTTGCTGGAAATAGTCCACTTTCTCTCAGAATCGGAATCAGGGTAAAACCTCGCTCCACACCTTTCGGCATTGCAACATCCAGCGGTACAGTGGGACATTCCACAAGCAAGGGCAAAGCGGACAGCGTTACAGTTATATGTCCAACAGCTGCACTGGCGGACGGTCTTGCAACTCATATGTGTAATCTAACGTCCAGCGATGATTTCTCACTCATAGAAAACAACATTAAATGTTTTCCATTTCTTGAAGGAATCATCGTAATAAAAGGTGAAAAACTGTTCATATGGGGAGATATTGAAATTCACAAAATCCGGTAAGGCCGTTAAATTCGTGTCAGAAACAAGAGTACCCGCAGGATGGTTTTTTTTCATTCTCGTGGTGTTAATGGGAACACTTCAGAAAATATGGGGGATATCTCTTGTTTTGATTGGAGAAGTGTTCAGAACAATTGCCGCAGGAACAATCACAAAAAATGAAAGATTGACCACGCACGGGATATACCAATTCATAAGACATCCCCTCTATTTCGGAAGTTTCTGCATAGCCACAGGACTGTGTCTTATCTGTAATAATGCTTTTATATGGATATATTTTATCGTTTTCTATCCTGCCGCATACACTGCAGCGATTTTGATTGAAGAAAACTGGCTCAAGACAAAATTTGGAGATTCATTTCTAAACTATAAAAAAAATGTCCCTGCTTTTATTCCTTTCAGAATCAAAAATTTCAGCGACTGGGGGGATTTTTCGTGGATGCTTGTTTTCAAAAACAAGGAACATCATAACTGGTTGATAATACTGGCAGTTCTGACTGTGCTCATTTTGAAAACGCATTAACATCGTGCAGGTATAATTGCAGGGTAAATCCTTACTGGGTCCAGTTATGCGTAAGCACAAAGTTAAAAGCATTAAAGACTCTGTGCCTTTGTGCCTGTAAATATGAATGGGACAAACCCAAATATTTACAGCCTTACTTCATCCTCCTTCACCCTTTCCTAAATGGGGATTGAGGGTAATTTCAAAAGAGGTAGAAAAACAGGAAGAAATATTATCAAAAAATGTTATCTACGACCCGTCTTGT
>DYKA01000002.1 GCA_020722805.1 Vermiphilus sp. | reverse complement strand
AAAGTTAAAACTTTCAAAGATGTAATCCTAAAGTCAAATCCCATAGGTACATAGTCTTTAATGCTTTTTATTTGGTGCCTCTGTGCCTTAGTGCCTTTGTGCCTGGTAGTTAACCTTTGTGCCTACGCATAACGGGGTCCAGTAAGGATTTATATTCACTAAGTTTGTTTTGCAATTTGCAATAAAATGTACTTTTCTGAGTATTTACAAACGATTGTTCCATACCCTGATAAAATTCTTTATAGACCTGTCGTATGTTTTTTCAATATCGGACGGGAAAAAGCAGCCAGGAATTTCTCCATTTTCTCTATGATAAGCCACACACTCACAGCATATCGCGTGCTTGCTGCAGGAACTGTATGTGCAGGTGCACCTTTTCATATTTGCATCTCTATTCAAACACTTCATAAATCCTCCATTTGCTATTATTTTTTAACTGTTTCCCTTATAAACCTCTTAATACTTTCGGGGTCAAGTCCGTGTTCGGCATATAGTTCATCAGGATTTCCAGAACTTCCGTACTTTCGTATGCCAAACCTGTAAAACTTTGTTCTTGCCTGTCTTTCAGCAATAAACCCGGCAATAGTCGTACCGAGCCCGGAATCAACCACATGGTCTTCATAGGAAATGATAAGTCCTGTTTTAAGCCCGTAATCAAGAGATTCTTCATCAATGGCAATCGGACACGAACAATTGATGACAGCAATTCTTATACCCTCTTTTTCAAGATTGTCAGAAATTGCAATTGCCCTTGGAACAAGAGCACCCATAGTATAAATAGCTCCGTGTTCTCCTTCTCTTAATATGTCTGCTTTTCCGTATTCAAACTTGTAATCATCTGCAAAAAATGGTCTTCCATCCCTCCTGACAATCACAGGTGTATTTGAACGACCCATTCCGACAAAATAGTTTCCTGGATGCGAGGCAACATACCTTATTACCCTGTCTGTCTGGTTCGGGTCAGCAGGAATTATGAGTTTCATTCCAAATATGTTTCTGAACAGCCCGATGTAATCAATACACTGATGGGTTTTGCCATCTTCTCCGACATCAAGCCCCAGATGCGTGCAAATAACCTTCAGATTTGTGTAGTTCTGGTCGTTCAATCTGTGTTGATTGAATGTCTCATCCACACCAAAAACACCAAAGTCAGCAAAAAAACAAACCGCACCGCCAACAGAAGTAGCGCCTGAAACAGTTGCAGCGTGATGTTCCTGAACACCACACTGAAAAAAATTCTCGGGGAACTGTTTTGCGAACTGGTCTGTTTTCACAGAAGTCGCGAGGTCGCAGTCAAAGACAATAATCGGGTTTTTTGTATTATCTCTGTTTGCGTTTCCAAGGTCAACAAGGGCATTACCGAAGGCACTGCGGTTGTCAATTTTCGTTTGGGGTTGGTATGTTCTTGGAAGGCCTTCATTAATAGAGAGGGCTATTCCAAAATTCCGCTGTGGAAACGAATAGGACCTCCTCTTCCTTATTTCCTTATATTTTTCAACCTCGCCTTTTAAGCCAAGTTCTTCAACTGCTTTCAGATAATCCTCCTCACTGAGTGTTTTACCGTGATAAGCGCACCTGTTTTCCATAAAAGATATACCTTTACCAATAACAGTATGTGCAATCACACATACTGGTTTGTTGATGTCTAAACTCTTTTTTATCACTGAATATAATGCGGGTATGTCGTGTCCATCTACCTCAAGAACATCCCAGCCGTCAGCAATATAGTTTTCTTTGATGTTCATGGGCATTATATCAAATATGTAGCCGCTTATCTGAATTTTGTTGTAATCAATAATAACCCTCAATCTATCAAGATTGTATTTTGTGGCAAACCTTCTTGCCTCGCCAACCTGTCCCTTTGTCTGTTCTCCATCACTCATCAATACAAATGTGAAACTATCTCTATTCATCTTTTTATCAAAGAGAGCAAATCCACATCCTGCTGAAAGGCCCTGTCCAAGATTTCCTGTTCCCCATTCAACACCAGGAACCTTTCTCACAATATGTCCTTCAAATATGCTTCCGGTCTGTCGGAATGAAGCAATTGCAGTGTCAATATCAAAAAAACCAAGCCGTCCGAGAACAGAATAAACCCCGGGTGATGTATGTCCGAAACTGACAACAATCTTATCTCTTTCAGGGTCATCAACCGCGTCAGGGCTCACTGCAGCATAGTGAAACACCACATTATATATATCCATTGCCGACATTGAACCACCCGGATGGCCTGACTTTGCAAGTGTTGTCATCGTAAGGACATCTCTTTTGCACAAACGGCTGAATTCCTGCAATTTCTTAATCTCCTGTTCCGGAAGCACCTCATAAGGAAATCTTTTCTTATTCATTTTCTCCCCTTTCAAGTATTGTTTTAGGATAAAAGTGCAATGTGTTTTTTCAAATGTTCTTCAACAAATTGAAGATACAGTTCAAGATTTTTTTCAATTGCATCATAAAAACTATTTTTCAACCTGTTGTTTATGTCGCCGAGAACAGTTCCATAACTTATGTGTATCAGTTGCCTCAAGTGTTTATCTGAAAACAGTTCATCAATATCTTCTGTTTCTATTTTTTCCAAGTCTATACTTGATGGGTCAGCAGAAATCTCATAGGAAGCAGAATTTTTCTCAAATTGCTGGATAAACTCATTAAGATAGTCAACAAACAATCTTCTGTCAACAACAGCAATGGTTTTCATCGCCTGTATCCATGAAGTTCCCGAAGTTTTAACATGGAACATCCTGCCGACAATCTCCTTGAATGATGGATACACTGAAAACTTATCACTACCGGAATGAAGCGATATCTTATAAGGCCCGAGTTTATTCCTTATTTTGTTATGAACCTTTAATTCCTTAGAAAACATATCAATATCACCAATATAATCAATCCCTTTTTCAAACCTGCCAGGAAACCTGAGGGCAACACTATTGAAATCAATTCTTCTTCTCTGTAGTTCCATAACAATAAAAATATGATCTTCGGGTTTTGTCGGGATACCTGTTTCATCCACTGAAACCTCAAAATCAAAATCTCCTGTCCTGTCAGAGATAAACCTGAAGCACTCCTCAATAAAATCAAGTGCATCTCCATATACAAAGGAAAGCATTGCCACACTTTCGTCATTAAAAATAAATGAAGAATCTTCAATGTCAAAAGTTTTTCCGCTGTAGTTTTTAAGATACATATCAAGATTTTTAATATGCCCGGCAGAAAAATTGCGTGGATTTCTTATTTTATCAGATGGATCAATCGTAAAGTATGTATAACCCGCAGAAATTGCATCTTCAAGAACACCAAAATTTTTCACATGGTCAGCATCAGCGCCAAACCCTCCTGACCAGCCCTCGGTAAAACACCACATCACCACATCATCAATAACATCAGAAAAACTTCTTCCTGTTCTTTCAAGTTCTCTTGCTGACTGCTGGGCAAAAACAGGAAAAAAGTTGCTTCCTTTCACTGCTCTGATGTGGCCTATTGTCGCCAACCCGGTTCTATCACCGAAACCAAAAGAATTTCTGTTTCCCACCTTTGATGAACTGAGAAAAGGAAATGTTTTTTTGAGTATCGCCGGTGCGTCTTTCCTTTCAACAATGCGAAATGACTTCTCACCTATTACAAGATATATCTTTCCATTGTTCTCTGCTGCAAAATAATAATTGTCCCCTTGTTTTCTTAACGACTTGCTGATAAACTTGAATTCTGGATATTCAGATGCAAATAATCGGTTCATTTTGATTTCCTGTAAAGGGCATCAATATCAGGTACAGTACCATCCTTTAGTCTGAACAATACTTCCCCTGCATCTTTTACCACAAGTGAATCTTCATCATTGAATGAAAAAGAATCCACTGTGTCCGGGTTGATATATTCAAGATTAATCTGTCTGCAGGTTTCTCTATCTATGCCTGTAGCAAGACATACTTTAATTCTTGGCTTTTCAACACCGTCAATAAACGTTCCTATGCCTTTTACATGGGTTGAATGGGCAAGGATTCCGCCCGGAAAATTTTTAAAGACCTCCCATTGCTTCAAAAAATAATCACGGGTGTGGTAGCCTACTTGTTTTATATATTTCCCATGAGTATAAGAAACCTCTGTGATATGCGGTGCATAAATAATTAAAGTCCCATTATCAACAACTACTGGTTCAAGCTTGTACATACATTTGCCAGCAGTCCATATATCATCATACATTTTCGGTGCCATTGAAAGAACCCTGCTGTAACTCTTATCAACATATTTTATATTCAACTGTGCTGAAAGGTCCGCTGCAGCAGACCATGCGTTCTCATCGCCCGCAAAAACACCATAAACTTTTTTTTCCTTGACGACATAGCATATCTGGGTAAGCGGTTTATTAATAAATGAAACTGCTTTGTTTATAGCATCTCTTACAGGAGTGTGTTTCGTTCCATTAATCTTTGGATTTGTTATCAGCGCGCCGAGCCAGTGAAATTTATGAAGGAAATGAGGCCCTGAAACACCCGGGAAAAGATATTTATATCCACCTGAAAAACCAACAACCTCGTGAGGGAAAACAGGTCCTGCAAGAATAATGTGGTCATATTCAAGCACCTTTCGGTTGATTGTTACTGGAATATCTTCACACAGAAGTCCACCTGATATTTCAGAGATTTGTTCGGCAGTAATTGTCCCGATCTTAATTATTTCTTTGCTGTCATCCCAGCGGTGCTGGTAAATTTCTGTTTCAGGATACTGATTTTTAATCTCAAGATATGTTATATCAAGCAGTTTTTCCAGTGAATGGTTGCTCATAACAGGATGGGTCCCGAGCGCAATCATGAAATCAATTTTTCTTGCTGAACCGTAAAGGGTTTCAACAATCGCTTTGAAAAGACATCCTGTTGGTCCTGAACGGGTGCTGTCAGGAATAATTGCAAGAACCTTTTGATTTTTGAAATCAATGGATTGAATAATTTCTTTCAGCAAAGAAATAAATTTCTGCTCTGAAAAAGGACTGCTGTTTGCTTTGCCTTTCATTTTTCTCCTAAAAAGTCAAGAGCCTGCCATCTGGATTTAATTTTTCATAAAGGGATTTCCTGATATTTTGTTTTTCCCTGTATGCCTGAATATGATTGTAATCCTGTCTTTCCCACACCGGATTTTTAATCAAAATAGTTGAAAATTCATCTATCATTTTTTTCTCCATATCCATCGTATATCTTCCATTTATAAAAGTCATAAATATATCAGAAAACCTCTCCCACGAATCTGTTTCTTTTCCGGGGAAAACCGGATAGAAGCATACATTGTTTTTCCTGGCTGCCTTCAAATCCCCGTCTCCATCGCCAATCATGAGGATATTTTCATTTGAATAACCACCATTTTCTTTGATAACTTCTATATGATGTGCTTTGCTGCCCATTTCCTGACCGCACACAATCCTTACATATCTCAACAGCCCGTAAAATTCCCAGTAGTCAACAAGGTCATCATATGGAGTTTGCGATACAACAATAATATCTGCCATTTCGTTCATTATCTCAAAGGCTCTGATGGCATTCTCAAAGGGTGGAATCCTCATGCTGATAAAAGGAAAATTTCTGTTCACTGCCTCGCTCCATCCAAGAAGTTTGTAGATCTCCAGATCCAGCGGGTTTGTTTCAAGAAATATCTCAAGAGATGGGTTTCCCGGGCCAAGGTTATTCCCCATGCAAAATTCAATGTACCTGTTGATAACTTCCACTGATGGTATTTTTGTACTGGTCTGTTTCGCTGCACTCTGAACATCAGTTCGACTGTGAAGCGCACTCAGTGTCAATTGAAGAGCAATAAATCTATTGCAACCCCTGTAAATTGAAAACAGATTGTAAAACTCAGCAGTTTCCCTGAAGTAAGATTCTATCTCCCACAACTGGTAGAATTCCATGTATTGTGGATGAAAAATCAGCATCTGTTTTCCATTCATATTGTCAGTTATACAACCATCTGTATCAATTGCAACAAGATACTTTTTCCGGGACCTGAAATTTCTCATCTGAATTTCAGGGTTTTCTTTCAGCTGTTGTTTTGAAATTCTTTCAAACATTGTGTTTTGGTAGATAGGACATTCCAATCCTGAAACATTCAGAAAACACGGTTTACTGAATATTCAATGCAAAACGCAAATTGTAAACTGCAAAATTAAAATTATTTATTCTTCTTGCCTTATGTAATTTGAACTGTTCACTTTGCAATAAAATGTACTTTACTGAGTATTTACCCAATCCTGTAAATCCCATTTTCCACGCAGTAATATCCGCAAACTATTTTGTTATTTCCTTTTCTGGCCTTCCGGGAACCAGCCATTCAGTATGAAATTCCCTTACCTTTCCCTCGCTGTTAACCATCAATTCAGGGCTTCCTGAGTTAATCTTAAAATATCCATGCGCCCCAAAATAATCTCTCTGAAGAGCAGAAACCTGTGCTGAAGGCATAACAGCAGATGTAATCTGAAGTATGTAGTCAAATGCACTTGACATCGCAAGTGCTGGAACGCCACACTGATGAGCAACCTCAATGAATCTTGCAAGTTTTCCTATGTTTGCCGATACAAAACCCGCAAATTTCGGTGAAGCAAGAAGATTTGGAAGATTCGGGTTCGCTTCATAAGCACGGGTAATTTCGTCAAGAAATTGTGCCCTTATAATGCAGCCAGCCCTCCAGATTTTTGCTATTCTTCCTATGTTCAGATTAAAGTTGTACACTGATGAAGCTGCAGTAAGTAAAGCAATCCCCTGAGCATAGGAAGAAATCTTCGCTATGTAAAGTGCGTCATGCGCAACATCTATCATTTCTTCAGGATTACCACCAAACTTCCCAGAGGAGAATGAAAAGTTTTTTGACATTGCCAGCCGAAGATCTTTATCCTGAGACATTTCCCTTGAAAAAACTGCCGCTGCTATGGTGGGAATAGGCACAAGTAGTTCAAGTGCACTCTGAACAGTCCAGGTACCAGTGCCCTTCATTCTTGTAATGTCAGCAACCCTGTCAACAAGAAACTCATCCGAACCTGCGTGTTTCTGCTTCATACTGTCTGCCGTAATCTCTATAAGGTAAGACCTCAGAATATCATCCTTACCATTCCAGCGTGCCATGATGTCTGCAATTCTGTCTGCCTTCATTCCGGTGTTTTTGAAAAACCATACTACTTCTCCAATCAACTGCATATCGCCGTACTCAATACCATTATGAATTGTCTTGACAAAGTGGCCTGCGCCGTCAGGACCGATATAATCAACGCACGGCTCACCGTCGTATGCTTTTGCAGAAATATCTCTGAATATTTTCTCCACAAGTTGGTATGCTTCTTTCTGACCACCAGGCATTATAGCAGGCCCTTTAAGAGCACCTTCTTCTCCGCCTGAAACACCTGTTCCTATAAAAAATATCCCCTTCTCACTTAGATTTTTGTTTCTCCGTATTGTATCCTTGAAAAAGGAGTTTCCACCATCTATTATGAGGTCTCCCTTCTTCAGGAAAGGAAGGAGCATTTCAATAAAACCATCAACAGGTGCGCCTTCCTTTACCATCATCATAATTTTTTTCGGGCTTTCCAGCGCGTTGACAAAATCCTTGATCTCGTAAGTTGGAATTATGTTCTTACCCTTTGCAGGTCCATCTGCAAAATCCTTTGTCTTTTGGCCTGTTCTATTGTAGACAGCCACTGTGTATCCCTTGCTTTCCATATTAAGAGCAAGACTTTTTCCCATCACTTCCATTCCAATAACTCCAATATCCGCCTTTTTCATTTTTTCTCCTATGTTAAAAGTCGGTTCTGCCAAATTTACCTAATGTTTTTATTTTTTCTCCCCTCTTACTCCTTCCTTTTGTAAATCCCCATTTAGTCCCCCTTTTTCAAAGGGAGAAAATCTCCCTAAATCCCCTCACATTGTTTATACTTACAGGCACAAAGTTTTATGTTTTTTATTTTACTCTGTGCCTCTGTGCCTGAGTATCGTGCTTTTTGTTGATAAGTATTAACTTTGTGCCGACGCATAACAGGGTTCAGTGAGAATTTACTTTCAATCCGACACTCTCTCAAACTCCGGAGTATGCATTGAACCCACCGTCAACAGGAATAACAACCCCTGTAACAAACGACGATGCTTTTGAAGCCAGCCAGATACATGTTCCTTTCAGGTCTTCCGGATTTCCAAACCTTCCCATCGGTGTATGTTGAATAATTGTCTGTCCCCTTGGTGTAAGCTCATTTTTTTCATCGGTCAAAAGATAACGGTTCTGTTGAGTCAGAAAGAAACCAGGCGCTATTGCGTTCACCCTTAACCGTTTATTGTATTCCATTGCAAAATGAACAGCAAGCCACTGAGTAAAATTACTCACTGCTGCCTTTGCAGCAGAATAACCTGGAATTCTTGTAAGTGGTCTGAAGGCATTCATGGAGGAGATGTTTATGATTGACCCGCCTTCAGGATTCTTCACCATTTCCCTGCCAAATACCTGCGAAGGCAGTATTGCTCCGCCAAAAAGATTAAGAGCAATAACCTTCTCAAGTCCCTCAAGTGGCAGATCAAAAAAACTCAGGTCAGGAGACGTTGTTGCTTCCTTAAGATTGCCTCCCGCACAATTAACAAGAATATCAACCCGGCCGTATTTCTTCATAATCTCCTTTGCACACTCAATAATCTTTTCCTTCTTCAGAACATCAATATAGAACCCGTCAGATGAAAAACCTTCAGAAACAAGCAGGTCCGCTGATTCCTTAAAATTTTTCATATCGGCAACAGCAACGCGTGCACCAGCACCGGCAAGTCCGCGGCATATGCTCATTCCTAAAACCCCAGCCCCACCTGTCACAACAGCATTCATTCCGTCAAGACTGAAAAGTCTATCACTCAAATTGCACATTTTATCCTCCACTATTCATATTTCAGGTAATCGGGATGCGTATGTCTCTGAAACTGTCTTTTTTCTCCAGCAAGAGCCCAGAAGTAATAAAGTTTATGTTCGGGGATAAGCCCGACAGAATGATATCCACGAGGTATGGTTATCAGGTCATTGGTAAGTATGGGGAAAGATATATCCTGAGTTTCATCATAAATACGAATCATACCAAATCCTGTCTTTTCTGGCTCGCACTTAAAAAAATACAACTCCTCATGTTTGCTTTCTTCAGGCATATTATCCTGGTCGTGTTTGTGAGGAAGGAAGCAGGACCAGTGCCCTGTATCATGGATTGTCTCGCCAGCAATAATTTTTGAAGCAGGAAACTCCTGCGGAAGTATGTTGAATATTGTCCTTTGATAATTCAGTTTTCCGGCTCTTGTTGTCTTAATAGAATCAGGAGAAATAAATACTGGATTGAAATTGCCTTCTGCAGAGGTAGAAACAGCAACTGCTTCTGCCTCTGTTTCTATTTCAACTGTGTAATGCAATTTCGGAGGGATGTAGAATGAAACAGGCTTACCTTCAAAAACATTTTTTCTTTCCATAAACTGAAAGGAACCACTGGCTGTACTCATTTTCATTCTTCCCGAAAGAAGAACCCATAGCCATTCTTCATTTTCCGTATATTCCTCAATAATCCTTTTTCCAGAACCAGAGTAATAACTGAATGAAAGAAATTTAAGGTCAGAGTTCTTCGGGGATACGATTTTTTTCTGAAATCCATTTTTTTTCAATACAGAGATCCTCAAAGCCATCAATCCTCCTGGTTCAGGGCTGGATTTGCGCAAAATGAAATTTTTCTCAGTGCAAGAAAAATTATATCAGTTTTTATCAAAAAATCAATATTCTGCTGACCACGTTTTCATTACCAAAACGAAGAAATAAGTCTCTGTGTTTAAACCTGTCAATGGGAATTTCAATATCAACAATGTCTTCTTTTTGAGAAACAATTTTCCAGGTATCTGGAATTTCAGGAACAATACCACTGCGTACTTTCATAGTATAACGGGCTCTTTTTATTTCCGGCGGAGATTTTTCGCCCTGTTTCAAATACCTGCAATCAACAACACTCAGTCCCTCAGGTAAAAACTCATTCATCGTTTTCTTGATGTAAAAAACATTAGTACCTGTATCAGCAACACTGATATCAATTACTTCATTCATTCCGGTTATTCCAACAGCAAGAGGTGGACCCAGACTCAGTTTAACCCTCGGGGTGAAACCCTGAGAAAAAATCAAAGGAATGGACAATCTTCTCACTGCCCTTTCAAAAATTTTTCCGATATAGTTTGTGGAAATAAATCCTGCCTTCCCTTCTTTCTTGTAAATTATTCTCAATACAGGCATTTGCTATTTTCTGATATAGATTTCTTCAATATTGTGGAAAAGTCCACCGTAAACAGTGGGCCTGAGATTCCCAAACTTGTCTCTAACGCCATAAAGAACTGCAGATGTTGCCGTAAAGGTCATAACCTGATTTTCGGACATTATTTCCTGCCATCTGTCGTAGAGTAATTTTCTTTTTTTCTGGTCAAGCTCTCTCGCCGCATCTTCAAAAATTCTATCAATTTCTTTTTCCCATCTATATACCGAACGAGGCGAATCAAGATTCCAGAGATGCAGATGTCCTCCTGTGGTCCACACATTTTTTCCAAAGTGAGGGTCAATTCCACCTGTTAAACCAATCATAATTGCTTCCCAGTTCTTCGTTGCATTTATCCTTGTAACAAGAGAATTAAAATCAACAGGAAGAAAATTGACCTTCATTCCGAGTTTTTCGAGGTCGTTTCTTATAAGATTTGCCTGTTCAATCCTTTCAGAATTGTTGCTGTTTGTGAGAAGAGAAAAAGAAACCTGATTTCCTTTCTGGTCGTAAAGCAATCCATCACTATCCTTATGAAAACCGGCTTCAGAAAGATATCTTTCTGCTCGTTTAAGGTTATATTCAAATTTCTTGATTTTCGGATTGTAGAATTCGGTAACAGACTCATTAACAGGTCCGTAAAGAGGGTATCCAAGTCCTGCGAAAATATTGTTGATAATTGTTTTTCTATCTATAGCACATGATACTGCTCTTTTGAAATTCGTATTTCTGAACCATTCCTTCTTATAATCAGGTATATTGCTATCAAGATTCTGGTTGAAAATAAGAAATTCTGAACCAAGTGAAGGTCCGGCATTGAAGAATTTTATCTCTGGAATTTTTGCCCTTCTAAGCAGCAGATAATCCTGCGCCCTTAAAGAAATCATATCAAGTTCGCCCTTCTTGAATTTCAAAAGAGAAAGATTCTGGTCTGATATTGTAAGTATGATGATTCTGTCAAGATACGGAAGTTTATTTCCCTGTAAGTCATGTTTCCAGTAGTAGTTGTTTTTTTTCAGAATTACCCATTCTCCTGGTCTGAAATCCTCAAGCATAAAAGGACCTGTTCCAACAATATCCTGTGGCTTTGAATCCAGTCCCATGGCAAAAGAAAACTTTCTCTCATCAACGATTTTCCTGTATTTGTGCTCTGGAAGAATCTCCTGTCCCATCAACCGCAGGAATGGAGCAAATCTGTCTGGCAGGATAAACCTCACTGTAAATCTGTCAATAACCCGCACCTGTATCTGCCCGTTGTCTATTGTAAACACATCCCTGCTGCTTGTAGGTATATCAGGGTTAAAGATTAATCTGTCAAATGTGAATTTGACATCATTGGCAGTAAACTGAACACCATCATTCCAGAAAACGTCCCGTCTCAAATAAAATGTCCATTCTTTCCCGCTTGAATCAACCTTCCATGATTTTGCGAGATTTGGTTTTACCCGCTGCGTAACCGCGTCTGTGGTCGTTAAACCCTCAAAGATGAAACCGGTTATGAAGGTGGTGCTTGTTTCCTTTGCAACAATTGGATTGAATGACTTTGGAACAGAGGATGATGAAATTATCAGGACGCCACCGTATCTTCGGTCAGGGTGCAGAATCCCTGTATAGAGAAACAGCGTCAGGAATAAAACATTAATTATTTTGTAAATATTCACGCCACCTAACACCGTTCATATTTACAGGCACAAAGGCACTGAGGCACAAAGGCACAAAGTTTTAATACTTTTGTTTTCACTCTGTGCCTATGTGCCTGAGTATAGCGCACTTTGTTGATAAGTATTAACTTTGTGCCTAACATAACGAGCTTCACTGAGTATTTACATTATTCTGTGCCGGAGGCACATTTGTTGGTGGTGTTGGTATCTGCGGTTGAACCGGCTCTTCTGATGGCACCGCAGGAGCAGAATGCTTCTGAAGTTCTCTTTGAATCACAGTACCGCTTTTATATTTGAATGACAGGGTTGTCAGAAGTATGCAGTTAATCATGAAAACAATGGCCAGCACAGTCGTGATTCTATTCATAATTGCAGGTGTCTCAGCTCCGAATACGGTCTCCATCCCTCCGCCACCAAAAACATTTGCCATTGAAGAGCCCTTACCGCTTTGAAGCAAAACAGCAGCTATCAAAAGAAGAGAAACTATCAGATGTATCACAACCAGAAAGGTCATCATAGAAACCTCACATTAAAAATTATTTTTTTTGAAACCCCACTATTCTTGAAAATGATTCAAACCTCAAGCTTGCTCCGCCAACAAGCGCTCCATCAATATCTTCTTCACACATTAAATCGTCAATGTTTTCTGGCTTCACACTTCCGCCGTAAAGAATACGAACATCACGGGCAACCTGCCCATAATTCTGTTCAATAAACTTCCTTATGAATCTGTGAACCGTCTGTGCCTGCTGCGGTGTTGCATTTTTCCCTGTACCGATCGCCCATACTGGTTCATATGCTATTATTATCTTCCTGATTGCATCCCCTGAAATATGCCGCAGTCCTGTTTTCAACTGTTTTTCTATAACAGTAAATGTCTCTCCTGCCTCGTTTTGTTTCAATGTTTCACCGATGCACAGAACTGGCGTCATTTCGTAATCAATCACTGCTTTCACTTTTTCAGCAATAAAATCATCTGTCTCATTGAAAATCTGCCTTCTTTCCGAGTGCCCACATATAACAAACAGTACCCCGGCGTCCTTTAACATCAAGGGTGAAACTTCTCCTGTATAGGCGCCCTCCTTTGCAGGATAGACATTTTGCGCACCCACAAATATACCTGTCTCTGCAAGAATTCTTCTGACACCCGATATTGCGGGAAAAGGCACACAAACAACAATATCCCTGTCCCCGTAGGCAGGCATGTTTTTCAGTTCCTTTGCAAATAACTCTGCCTCTGAGGGTACCTTGTACATCTTCCAGTTTCCAGCAATCAATGGTTTTCTCACTGGATTACCCTCTTTTCAAGAATGTCAATACCAGGCAGTCCCTTGCCTTCAAGAAATTCCAGAGATGCTCCGCCACCGGTGCATATGTGGGAGATTCTGTCTGTAACCCCGGCCTTCTGCACTGCCGCAATAGAGTCCCCGCCGCCAATAACAGAAAAAGCATCTGCATCTGCAACTGCTTTTGCAATTTCAATTGTTCCTTTTGCAAATTGTTCTATCTCAAAAACACCCATAGGTCCATTCCAGAATATTGTTTTTGCCCGCCTTATACAGTCAGAGTATTCTTCAATTGCCTGCGGCCCAATATCAACGCCGGTCCATCCAATAGGTACAGTACCCCTTTCAGTAGTAAAATAATGCGCATCCTCAGAAACCTTATCAGCGACAACGTGGTCAAGGGGTGTATGAAATTCAAGATGTCTTTTCCTGAGTTCCTTATAAATTTCTTTCGCAAGTGGAATGGCATCAGTCTCAACCTTTGAGTTTCCTGTTTCCCAGTTGTTTGCCCTGATAAACGTGTAAGCCATTACACCACCTGTGATAATTGTATCAACCTTATCAAGAAGATTTTTCAGCATCCCAATCTTGTCACTGACCTTTGCCCCACCGATGATTAATAAAAATGGTTTTTCTGGCTTCTCAATAAGTCTGCTGAGAGCATTCACTTCTCTTTCAATAAGAAATCCGGCGGCCTTATCCTGCAGAAATTTGGTGATACCGACAATTGAAGCATGGGCTCTGTGGGATGTACCGAATGCATCATTCACATAGCAGTCAGCAAGTTCTGCAAGACCTTTTGAAAAGGCCTCCCCATTTTCTTCTTCTTCAGGATGAAATCTTAAATTCTCAAGCAAAACAACATCACCAGGTTTTGTTGTGTCAACAACCCTTCTTGCTTCTGGACCAACACAGTCGGTTGCTAACTTCACATCTTTCCCGAGCAGCTCTGAAAGACGCTTTGCAACTGGAGCCAAACTCATCTCAGGGTTAGGCTTTCCCTTTGGTCTTCCAAGGTGCGAGGCCAGAACCAGAATAGCCTTCTGACCCAGCAGAAAGTTAATCGTATCAAGTGAGGCTCTGATTCTCGTATCGTCAGTAATGTTCAGGTTCTTATCAAGGGGAACATTAAAATCCACCCGAACAAACACCCGCTTCCCTGAATAATCTTTATCCCTGACAGTAATCAATTCCATGGTTTCCTCCAGGAAATTCAACCTTTCTTACTGATCAACCTGAGCAGATCCACGATCCTGCAGCTGTATCCCCATTCATTATCGTACCATCCAAAAACCTTCACAAGGTCATCAATCACATAGGTTGAAGGTGCATCAAAAATGCAGGAATGGGGATTTTTCACAAAATCTCTTGAAACAAGTGGCTCTTCACAGTATTCAAGGATTCCCTTCATCGTGCTGTCTGCCGCCTTCTTGAATGCGGCATTAAGTGTTTGAACATCTGCCTTCTTTTCTATTTGTGCAACAAGATCCACTATTGAAACTGTTGGAGTGGGAACTCTGAGTGAGAGTCCATTCAACCTGCCATTCAGTTTTGGTATTATCTTTCCAATTGCTTTTGCTGCACCTGTTGTTGTAGGAATCATTGAAATTGCACCTGCCCTTGCCCTGCGTAAATCCCTATGCGGAAGGTCAAGAATTCTCTGATCATTCGTGTAAGAATGAATAGTGGTCATGAGCCCGCGGATGACCCCAAAATTATCGTCAATGACTTTTACCATTGGAGCAAGACAGTTCGTTGTGCAGGACGCATTTGAAATTATATTGTGTTTTGCAGGGTTATACACTGAGTCATTAACTCCGATAACAATCATCACATCCTCACCCTTTGCGGGTGCTGTTATGACAACCTTTTTCGCTCCTGCTTCAATGTGTGCCTTTGCCTTCTCTGCTTCTGTAAAAAGTCCCGTGGATTCAACAACAACATCTATGTCAAGGGCTTTCCACGGAAGATTCTTCGGATCTTTTTCAATCAAAACCTTGTAGGGCCTGCCATTGATTGCAATTTCTTTATCTTTTACATCTACTGTTCCCTGAAAAATTCCGTAGTTTGAGTCATACTTAAAAAGATGTGCGTTGGTTTTAATATCAGCAATATCATTAAATGCCACAATATCAAAATCCTTAACATTCTGTTCAATCGCTGCCCTGAGTACCAATCTCCCTATTCTTCCAAATCCATTAATAGCAACTCGCATAAGTCCTCCTTTTGGTGGTGAAAAAGTGGAATAACTACTGGCGCATATATTACACTATTAAAATATTGATGTCAACAATCCGGATTATCCCCAACCAAAGTTTACGGCTTCGGCGTTAAAACAATTCAAGCATATTTCTCAACTTAAAAAAGAATATGATAAAATCTTATTACTTAATCTTATTACTTAAAATGTAGGAAGTTACGGATTTAATTTAATGTAGAAGATTTGATCTAAGGTTCTGTCTTTCTTCCCTGTCTGCCTTCGGCACAGGCAGGCATACAAAATGGTGAAGAGACAAAAAAATTAAATAAAAGGAGACAATAACTTATGAAAACAGATATTTTAATCATTGGCGGTGGTCCGGCCGGCATAGTGGCGGCTGTAACTGCCAGAAAAAACTATCCAACAAAAACGATAAATTTAATCAGAAAAGAAGTAAAAAGTATCATTCCATGCGGAATTCCCTATATTTTTAATCGCCTCAATTCAGTTGAGCAAAATTTAATGCCCGACCATCTGTTATTAGATAATGAGGTTAATTTAGTGATCGGCGAAGTAGAAGAAATCAAACATGGAGAAAAGCAAGTAATTCTTAAAAACAAAGATACTTTTAATTATGACAAGTTAATTTTGGCTTTAGGTTCAGTGCCGCATTTAATTCCTATCCCTGGCATAGAAAAGGAAGGAGTGTGGCTGGTAAAAAAAGATTATGACTATTTAGTAAAACTTCGCAGGGAGGTTTGGCAGAGTAAAAATATAATTATTATCGGGGGAGGTTTTATCGGCGTGGAGTTTGCAGAAGAATTAAGCGACATCAAAGATTTGAATATCAGTATTGTTGAACAATTAGACCATTGTTTAATTACCAATTTTGACGAAGAATTTGCTATTGCTGCGGAAGAAAAATTAAAGAACAAAGGCGTTAAAATTTTCACTAACACAACAATAAAAGAAATAGGCGGTAGACATAAAATAGAATATGTTCAATTAGATAATGGAGAAAAATTGCCGGCCGATATGATAATTTTATCAACCGGCGGTCAGCCTAATATTGATTTAGCCAAAAAAGCCGGTATCAAAACAGAAGAAAAAGGAGGAATACGAGTAGATGCGTATTTAAGAACGAACATACCGGATATTTTCGCCGTAGGCGATTGCGCTCAAACCAAAGATTTTATTATCGGGGAAAATATTCCCGTAATGCTTGCTTCGGTTGCCACTACTGAAGCCAGGATCGCCGCCAACAATTTATACCAAATAAAACTTCTTAGAGAAAAGAAAGGAACAATCGGCGTTTTTTCAACTTTTATTGATGGCTTAGCCCTCGGGGTAGCCGGCTTAACTGAAGCACGAACAAAAAAGATAGGAATTGATTATTTAATTGGCGAGGCCGAAGCGCCAAATCGTCATCCAGCGAGTTTGCCAGGTATGGGGAAAATTAAAGTCAAACTAATTTTTGCCAGGTCATCGCAAAATTTGCTTTTGGGCGGAGAAATTATGGGACCAGAAAGCGTTGGCGAAATGTTAAATATACTTTCTATGGCTATTCAACAAAAAACTTCACTTTTTGATTTTAATACCTGGCAAATAGCCACTCATCCCCTTTTAACTTCAGCACCGACGGTTTATTCTCTTATTGCCGCTGCTCAAAACGCAATGTTAAAAATAAAAAGTTAACCATAAAGATGGGGAAATAGTGATTACCGGTGGGGAAAATGGCAGAAATTATTTTAAAAGTGGAAAATTTGAATGTGAAACTGGGAAAAGAAGAAATCATTAAAGATCTTTCTTTTGAGGTGAAAAAAGGTGATATTTTGACTATTTTAGGACCAAACGGCGCGGGAAAAACAGTTTTATTGAAAACTTTATTGGGAATTTTGCCATATCAAGGAGAAATTAAATGGCGCAAAGAAGTTAAAATTGGCTATGTCCCTCAAAGATTACCATTTATAAAAGACAGCCCAATGAGTATTGAAGATTTTTTTAGATTAAAAGGAATTTCAACAAAGGAAGAAACAAAAAAAGCCTTGAATTCAGTAGGGTTTGAAGAGAACTCCGCCTTTTTTCAAAAGGGCGAGATAGGAAACTTATCCTCAGGCCAATTCCAGAGAATACTGGTTGTCTGGGCTTTAATTGGAAATCCCAATGTTTTGCTTTTTGACGAACCAACTACCGGGATTGATATTGGAGGCGAAGAAACCATTTATGGATTGCTGGCCAAATTAAAAAAAGAAAGGGATTTAACAATTTTACTTGTAACCCATGATTTAAGCGTTGTCTATAAATTTTCAAACTATGTAATTTGTTTGAATAAATGTCCAATTTGCCAGGGTTTTCCAAAAGAAGTTTTAAATACAGAAACCTTACAAAAGATTTATGGCGAAGAAGTGAAATTTTACGAGCATCATAAACACTAAAATTATGGAACAATTTTTATTAAGTTTAATCGCGGGAATTTTTATTGGAGGAGTGGCGGGGTATTTAGGAACGTTGATGCTATCAAGAAAGATGAGTTTAGTTGCTGGTCCCCTTGGTCATTTAACCTTACCTGGCATTGCCTTAGCTCTTTTATATGGCTTTGATGTTTCTTTGGGCGCCTTTCCTTTTGTTATTTTAGGAATTCTTCTTATTTGGCTTTTTGAAATTAGAACAAAATTGCCAATAGAGGCTTTAACGGCCATTGTTTTTGCTTCAGGCGTTGCCATTGCCTTTTTATTCCTGCCAATTGAAAAGGCAGAAACCGCTTTAGTCGGTGATATTTCAAAAATCGGTTTTTTGGACACATTAATAACTTGCATTTTATCTATTTTTCTTTTTCTCTTGATCAAAAAAATTTACTTTAAAATAACCTTAATTAATATTTCTGAAGATTTAGCAAAAACTGAAGGAATCAATGTTAAAAAATATAATCTTCTTTATTTATTTTCTATTGCCATAATCGTTGCTTTGGGCGTGAAAATTGTTGGGGGGCTTTTAACAGCGGCTTTGGTTGCCATACCAGCCGCGACAGCCAGAAATTTGAGTAGAAACTTACTTCAATTTTCTCTTGGCGGAGCTTTTTGGGGAGTTTTAAGTTCTTTCTTAGGAATTTTACTTTTTAAAATAACTGGATTTCCAGCCGGTCCATTAATTATTATTGTTTCAACTTTTTTCTTTTTAATTTCTTTAATCTTTAAACGCATTTTACCCTGACCTAAAGTAATCTAACTCCATTACAGACAAGTACTTAACCCCTATTTTTGTTTTCAAAATGTAGCCAGTAATAATTATTTTTTATCTCTTGACAAGATATATATACCTGAATTTTTCATTTTTTAGGCATATTATTTTAAGACAGGTATAGAAAGATTCAAAATTTTCTTTTTCTCCAACGGATAATTTTCTATTTTATGCCTAAATAGCCATAAAGGGGGAGAAAATGTATAAAGTTTTATAAGACATAAGATATTCGGTAAGAATGAATATGCGTATAAAGTAACTCATTATTATGATGAAAGAGAAAAAAAGATAAGACAAAGAGTAAAATATTTGGGTAAAGTTACAGAAAGAGGGATAGAAAGAGTAAGGGGATTAATAGTAGAAAAGCCCAGATGTGCATTGGACTGGGGAGATGTATATGTCAAAGTTTGAGTAGGTTTTTGGAAAGGACAGGGCAAGAAGATAGGAAAATATTAGAATTTTTCCTGTGTTGGTGGGAAGAGCGGAAGGAAACTGAAGGAACACTTTTCTATGATATAATTTCTCTTTCTTCTTATTCCAATTCTATAAATCTTTTAGAATACGGATATAACAGGGATAATGAAACACTTCCTCAAATAAATGTAGGACTTGTAGATGTTTCTGAAAGTAATTTGCCACTTTACTACAAAATATTTCCTGGCAGTATTCCTGATGTAAAAACTCTTAAGAATTTAATGACAGAAATAAGAATTTTAGGGAAAGGGAAACCGCTTTTGATTTTAGACAAAGGGTTTTATAGTATATCCAATCTACAAGAATTAAAACAACAAGGATGGAAATTTATTATGCCATTACCATTGTCTTGGAAAATTGCTTGTTTTCTTATAAGGAAAGAAAGAAGAAATTTACATTCTCCCCAAAATTTAAAGAAATATCAAGATGGATTTATTCCGATAGTAAAAGGACAAATACAAATAGGAAAGGAAATGTTTTATTACTATCTTTATCATGATATAGAAAGGGAAACAAGAGAAAAGATAAAATTTTATAAGAAACTTTCTGAGATAGAAGAGGCTCTTGAAGAAATGCAAGTTAAAAAAGGAGAAAACAAAAAACACATCTTTAAAAATATAGCAGGGAATTTTTCAGTTTATCTTTCTTATACTGTAAAAGAGAACCATTTCCGGATTAAAAGAAAAAAAACTATTAATGATTTATTACTTCATATGGGCAAAGAGATTCTTCTTTCTTCCCAAGATTTGCCATGGAACTTACCTATTTCTCTTTACCGAGGCAAGGACAAAATAGAAAAAATGTTTAGAACAATAAAAAACGAACTATCCGGATTACCTTTAAGAGCACATAAAGAAGAAACACTGAAAGGTTATCTTTTTGTAACTTTCCTTTCTCTCATTATATATTTTTCTCTTCCTAACAAAATGAGAGAAACAAAATTGCTTAAGAAAATCTCTATGAGGAATTCAGGATGCAGTAAGGATTTCTCCTGCGAAAATCGTATGGTCCCCTGTTATGAGAGTCCCTGTTACCCTGCACTCAAAAGCAGCGACACTTTCTGCAATGATAGGCGGCCTGATATATCTGGAAGGTATCTGCATAAGCCCTGTTTCTTTGAATTTGTCATGTTGCCTTCCTGAATGGGTTCCGCAGTAGATAACTGCATCTTTCTGCTGAACAGAGGGAAAGCACAGTACAAATTCAGGAACTTCCATTAACAGTTCGTGAGAGTATCTTGAATGCCCGATTGAGATTGTAGCCATTGGCAGTTGAAATGATGTGGGCATTGCCCAACCAAGGGTTATTATGTCTGTAGTGCCATTTTTTGATATGGTGGTTACAAGCACAATCTATTCAGGATATTTTGTTTTCCATGCTTCTTCTGCTGTGGTCTCAATCATTTTGCGCCTCCTTTTATTCAATCCGCTATGAGAGAAAATTCTTGTCTTTTTCAGGGAAATCTAATTTTCCAGCCAAATATTTCTGCAGCATTTTTCCAGAAATATAACCTCCTTGTTTCTGCGTCAATCTCAAAGTAATTAAGTAATTTGATTGACTGTTTATACCACAATGAGGTAGGCGCATTATCTGTACCAAAGACACATTTCTTGAAATAAAAAAGCGCGAAGTTTTCATCCGGGTTTTGCGTATCAGGATTCCAGACCCCTAACAGTTGTTTAATAATTTTGTTTATGTGGAAATCGGCCCCACTACCGCCAGAAAGACACATATATGCATTTTTATGGAATTCAATGAGTGTCAATGACTCCTGTTGATATGGCTCACCTGGATGAGCAAGCACAACCTTCAGGTCAGGGAAATATCTGCATACAGGATCAAGGGAAAACGGTCTCATATGTTCTGAGTTGACCCGGTACATTCTATCTGTACGGTTGATGCTGACAATGCCTGTGTGAAAGATAATTGGCATTTTCAGTGTTTGGGCTTTTTCATAAAAGGGATAAAGCTTTTCGTGTCCGTACGGAACATCGGGACTGATAAACTTTAGACCCTGAAAGCCAAGTTCTTTAAGTTTATCAATCTTTTCTGGTTTATCCGGCTGTGGTCCGGCTAACTCAATATGTCCTATTCCGACAATAATATCAGGGAATTCCTGCATTGCCTTTAAGACCATTTCATTATCGTAGTATCCGTGTTCAGACCATTGCTTTCCAAGAGCAAGTGCACAAAATTTTATAACTTTTGTTTTTAACATATCTTCTATCATTATTTTGAGATCCCTGCTTTTGTGAAGATGTCCATGGATATTTATTATTGGATATTCAGACATTTTCTCCTTTGTTATGATGAATGTTTTGTTAAAATTTTCCAGTTATCCTGCATTTCCCTGACAATGTTTTCCTGCTTTTTAGAATAAAAATACCATTAAATCTTCCGTTTTTCAGGGGACATATCCTGGTACGGGTGTATAATAATATACCACAAATCAGATGTGCATTAACAGGGACGGGTTCAACAAAATTGCAAATGAAACAGGATATAAGAAACTTTGAACTTGATCAGTTAAAAGAGATAGTTTCTTCTTTTAATGAACCTCAATTCAGAGCCATCCAGATTTTTAAATGGCTCTATGCAAGCGGCGTAGAGAATTTTTCGGAAATGAGAAATATCCCTGAAAAATTAAGAGGTCTGCTTGCATCCGGTTATTCTGTAAAACTGCCGGAGGTTGTCAGGCGACTGGAATCAAAAGACGGCACAAAGAAATTCCTTTTCAAACTTTGCGATGGTAATTGTATAGAGAGTGTCCTGATTCCTGAAACGAAAAGAAATACTGTCTGTGTTTCAACCCAGGTTGGTTGCAGGTTTAACTGTGTGTTCTGTGCCAGCGGAAAAAAAGGATTTGTAAGAAATCTTCAGGTATCAGAAATACTCGGGCAGGTTTTGCATATAAGGTTTAAAGAAAACGTCAGGGTGTCAAATATCGTATTTATGGGTATGGGAGAGCCATTTGACAATTATGATAATGTTATAAGGTCAATCAGGATTATCAACTGTAAACAGGGTCTTAATATCGCAGCAAGGAAGATAACTGTTTCCACTGCAGGAATTGTCCCTGCTATTGTGAAATTTTCTGATATCGGATGGCAGGTTCGCCTGTCAGTTTCCCTGCATGCGCCGGACGATAAGATCCGCAGCGACCTGATGCCAATCAATCATAAATACCCTCTCGGAGAACTGCTTGATGCCTGCTTCACATATACTGAAAAAACAGGAAGGAGAATCACATTTGAGTACATCCTGATAGACAGGGTAAATTGCAGTGAAAGCCAGGTTCCCGAGATTGCTAAGATTGCAAAAAGACTGAATGCAGGTATAAACATAATTCCGTTCAGCAGGATTGACGGCACAAATCTTTCTTCCCCTTCGCGCGAGACAATACATCGTTTCGTGGACTCATTAAGAAATATGCAAGTTAAAGTGACTATCAGAAACTCACGAGGAGTTGATATAAAGGCAGCATGCGGACAGCTTGCCGGAAAATGGAGATAGATTGAAAAAATTTACATGCATTGTTTTTGATATTGATGGAACAATTGTAAAACCGATAAGTTCCTGGAGATACATCCATGAGAAACTTGGCAACTGGGATGTTCTCGCACACAGATATCAGGATATGTTTTTATCTGGCAAAATCAGTTATAGAAAGTTCTGTGAACTTGATGCTGCCCACTGGAAAGGAATGCCTGAAAAGAAAATCGCGAGCCTTTTTAAGACAGTACCCTATACAAAGGGTGCAAAACGATATTTGCTGAAGTTGAAGGATGCCGGTTTCAAATTGATTGCGATTTCTACAGGACTTCAATATATTCCGGACAAACTTAAAATGGAAATCGGTTTTGAAAAGATTGTTTCAAACCGTCTTATCTCGCGCAAGGAAATTTTGACTGGCTCAGTGAGGATAAACATATCACATGGAGAAAAGGGGAGAATTCTTAAAAAAATTCTGAAGACAATGAAAATCTCGCCTGAAAACGTAATCTGCGTTGGTGATAGCGACGGAGATATTCCAATGGCCCGGATGTGCGGTTTTTCAATAGCATTCAATTCTACATCCAGCAGGCTTAATAATGTTGTTGATTATGTGTGCAGGACCGATGATTTTTCTGAGATTTTCACGTTGATAATGAAAATTTCAGGAAAGCAGGATTAGTTCCTGAGTCCGGTTATCGGGGAAGGCAATCTTCCGCCCCTTTTCATAAAATTAGAAGAGGAAAACTTATTTACAGGCATTACTGGCATTTTTCCGAGGAGTCCTCCAAATGCTACCTTATCTCCTGCCTTTTTTCCGGGAACAGGAATAATTCTTGCAGCAGTGGTTTTATTGTTAATAATTCCAATAGCAAGTTCGTCTGCAATAAGTGCGCTTATTGTTTCTGCTGGCGTATCACCAGGAATTGCAACCATATCAAGACCCACTGAACAAACTGCTGTAAGCGCCTCAAGTTTCTCAATGTTAAGTGCCCCTTTCCCCACTGCTTCTGCCATACCTAAGTCCTCACTTACTGGAATGAATGTGCCACTTAAACCGCCGACGCTACTACTTGCCATTGCCCCGCCTTTTTTTGCAGCGTCCATCAAAAGTGCTATTGCAAGTGTGGAGCCGTGTGCCCCTATTTTTTCAATCCCGAATGCCTCTATAACCTTTGCCACAGAATCCCCGGGTGCCGTGGTGGATGCAAGGGATATATCAACAATGCCAAAAGATATTCCCATTTTTTTTGCGAGTTCCCTTCCTATCAATTCTCCTGCTCTTGTAATTTTGAAAACAGTTCTCTTAATTATTTCTGATAGTTCCGTAAGATTACAGTCACGGTTTTTTTCAACAACGCTTCTGACAACACCAGGACCACTGATACCTATATTCAAGGACAGGTCCGGTTCTCCCGGACCGTGGAAAGCACCTGCCATAAAAGGATTGTCTTCAGGAGCATTAACAAAGACAACAAACTTGCAGCATCCGCAACCGCAGGGTGTTTTCTTTGCTGTTTCTAAAAGCATCTTGCCCACAAGATTAACTGCATCTATGTTCATTCCTGTGTTTGTGCTTCCCACATTAAGAAATGAACAGACCCTTTTAGTTGATGAAAGAACATCCGGGAGTATTTCTATCAAGATTCTTTCGGTTTTTGTCATACCTTTATGTACCAGAGCTCCAAACCCGCCGATATAATCAATTTCTGCTTCTTCTGCCGCGCTGTCAATCGTTTCAGCCATTTCAATAAACCTTCTGGGAATTGCATGTGTCTCCATCACCATGCTGATGGGTGTAATTGAGATTCTTTTGTTAACGATGGGTATGCCATATTTCACCTCAATCTGCTTTGCATGCTTTATCAATTTTTTCCCATTCTTCACCAATCTCCGATAGACCCTGTCCTTAAAAATAGAAAAGTTTGAATGGATACAGTCCTTTATATTTATCCCGAGTGTTGTTGTACGTATATCAAGTTTTTCAAAAAGAACCATTCGTGCAGTTTCGTATATTTCTTCAAGTGAAAAAGACATTTTTATATCCTGTGCATCATCTTGAAAATATTTTCGTGTTGAACCTGAACTATCAGGCCCATTTCTTTGCCAAGTGCCTGCAGGTCTTTTGAGATTTTTTCCATATCGCAGTTTGCTTCCTTTATATCAACGAGCATTGCCATGACAAAGTACTTTCTTATGATTTTCTGGCTTATGTCTTCAATGTTTATGTTCTTCTTGAACAAGAGATTTGAAATCCGGGCAACAATCCCTTTTCTGTCCTTCCCTATCACAGTGATAAAAAGAAGCTTCTTTGCCATGAAATAAGTCCTGTTTGATTGAAGAAGTTTTGTTATTTCCAACAAGATTATACACTTATTTTTTTCGACGGAAAAATATCTTCAACAGTTCCATTTCCCATAGCGGCAGACTTGACAGTGTAATTGCTATTATCAGGTCAATTCCTTTGATTGCTTGAGTTTTGAATATCGGCTGAAAAACAGGAATAAAAATCACAGAAACCTGAAGCAGCACTGAAACGATATTTGCATAGACAAGTTTCATATTTGATGTAAAGCCGATCTGAAATATTGACCTTGTACTGCTTCTGAGATTGAACGAATGGAACAATTGCGAGCAGGCAAGGACAAAAAATGCCATTGTTCTTGCTTTCAGGATTCCTGCATCCTCAATAAACAGAACATACCAGAATGCAATGATCGTGCAGAGCGTGATAAAGAAACCCTGAAGTATTATAAGTTTTCCGTTCTTCCAGTTTATGATTGGCTCATCTGTTTTCCTCGGTGGCATTTCCATATTCTGCGGGTCAGCCGGGTCCACTCCAAGAGCAAGGGCAGGCAATCCGTCTGTTACTATATTTATCCATAATATCTGAATCGGAAACAGCGGTACAGGCATGTTGAAAAGTGAGGTGAAAAACATGACCATAATCTCGCCTGTATTGCAGGACAGCAAGTAATGGATAAACTTCCTTATGTTTTCATAGATTCCCCTGCCCTCTTCAACTGCTGCAACAATTGAGGCAAAGTTATCATCCGTTATCACCATATCAGCAACTTCCTTTGTAACATCTGTTCCCGTAATGCCCATAGCGACGCCTATGTTGGCTTCTTTTACTGCAGGCGCATCATTAACGCCGTCTCCTGTCATTGCAACGATTTCATTGTATTTCTTGAGTGCTCTGACTATTCTCAACTTGTGATGGGGAGAAACCCTTGCATATACAGAAATATCGCGAACAATCTCAAAAAGCCGGGAATCATCAATTCTGTCAATATATTCACCTGAAACCACAGAATCTTCTTTTTCAATCAGAGACAAATCTCTGGCGATGGCAATTGCGGACTGCTTGTGATCGCCGGTTATCATTTTCACTTTAATCCCTGCCTTCCTGCATTTTTGTATCGCTGGTTTTACCTCTTCCCTCGCCGGGTCAATCATTGCCAGAAGACCTGTGAATATAATGTCCTTTTCAATTTCTTCTTCATTTATTTCGGTTGCAGACTCAATTTTTCTATAGCCAGTTGCGATAACCCTCAATGCATTTGCTGCAAAGGAGTTTGTAATTTCAGTAATCCTTTCTTTTCTGGAATTGTCAATGGGCTTGATTTTTCCATTTTCTTCTATGAATGAGCACAGGTTTAGAAGTACATCAGGGGCGCCTTTTATAAAAGCAATTGTTTCCTGATTGCGTCTCACAATCACAGTCATCCTTTTTCTTTCTGAGTCAAAAGGAATTTCATCAATCATCTTGTATTCTTTTTCAATCTCTTCTTTCGTCTTTTTCGCTTTTGCCGCTGCAACAAGGAGTGCTGCTTCTGTTGGATCTCCGACGATGTTCCAGTTGCCGTCTTTATTCAGAAGATTTGATGTATTGCAAACAGTGGCGCAGAGAAGGCACCTGCCGAGCCCGGGAAAGTTTTCAATATCTATGGGGCTATTGTCAACCATAAAATATCCGTCAGGAGAGTATCCTGTGCCTGTGACATTAAAGATTGTGTCATCAGCGTATATTTTTCTCACTGTCATTTCATTTTTTGTAAGGGTACCTGTTTTGTCAGAACATATAACTGTCGCGCATCCGAGTGTTTCAACAGAGGGAAGTTTCCTTATCAGCACATGTTTTTTTGCCATTCTTTGAACCCCGAGTGCAAGTCCAATTGTTACAACCGCGGGCAACCCTTCTGGAACAGCAGCCACGGCTAAACTAACAGAAGTTAGAAAAACATCAAAAAGTTCACCACCTCTGATATACTCCATCAGAAAAATAGCTCCAACAAGCAACAGGCAGATGTAGACGAGGATTTTCCCAAAATTTTCAAGCCGTTCCTGCAGAGGTGTTTTCTCATTATCACCTTCCTGTATCATTTCGGTTATTCTGCCAAGTTCAGTTTTCATTCCTGTATCAACAACAATACCTTTTGCTCTTCCAGAAGCAACGCTTGTGCCCATATAAAGCATGTTTGCCCTGTCTGCGATGATAGCGTCAGGTTCATTCAGACGGATGCTGGTTTTGGGTACGGGCGCTGATTCACCTGTTAAACTTGCCTCCTGAACTGTAAAATTTGATGTGTGCCACACAACCCGGCAGTCAGCAGGGATATTATCTCCTGCCTCAATTTCTATGATGTCTCCTGGAACCAGCAGTTCAGAAGATATGGTTCTTATGGAACCATCACGCAGAGTTTTTGTGTAATGACTGAAAAGTTTTTTTAATTCCTCAAGCGCTTTTTCTGCTTTGAATTCCTGAATAAAGCCAAGAAAGGAATTGAGAATCACAATGCCAATAATGGCAAATGTATCAATCCATTCCTTTAATAATCCCGACACTATCGCTGCAGCAACAAGAATCCATACAATAAAACTCTTGAATTGTTCCAGGAACAAAAAGAATGGATGCCTTTTTTTCTTTTTCGCAAGCCTGTTGTATCCGTAGACCGTGAGGCGCCTTGTGGCTTCCTGTTCTGAAAGCCCGGATGATATACTTGTGCCAAGATACTCTTCAATTTCAGATACATCCATTAACCATATTTTTGTCATTTTCCTTGATTTGTGAAAATAAAATTCAGTTTTGTTGCTGGAGAACTCTGCATGTCATATAATAGAATAACAGATGTTTTATTTTAATTCCAGACAGAATAAAATATTCAAAATACTCAGTAAAGTACAATTTATTGCAAAGTGAAAAACATTTTAAAATTTTTGATATGTGATTTTTAATTTTGCAATTTGCATTTTACACTGAATATTTACAAAATATTTATAATATAAATGCGTTTATTGTTATGATGGTGGAGTATAAAAAATGAGCGATGGCAACGGTTCAAATATTCCTGAATCCATTTTGAAGAAACTTAAGGAAAAGGGAATAAGCAATTCTGATATACGGTTGAAGACAATTGCAAACCTTGATTTTTATGGCAACCCATCTGTAATATGGGTTTTTGCCACTGAAACCAGGGTTATCATTATCCCAGAGACTGGCTTTCATGAGGAAACTGAATTTGAGCTTTCGCGGATAAGCAAATTCAGAATAAGAGCATCTATTGGAAGTGCGTATCTGCAGGCAAAGATTGATGATTATTTTGTTGACCTTGTCAGGTTTACAAATGCCCTGAGGTACAGGTTCAGCCGTTTAACTGTTCAACTTGACCTTTTGAGACAGGGAAAATCTGTTTCAGATGAATACATCAATGAGCCCCATCCTATGACCTGTTCTGTTTGTGGATTTCCTCTTCAGGCAGAAAAGGCAACCTGTCCGCGTTGTGCTCGCCAGGGCGCTATTATGTTCAGGATTATTCATCTGCTTGAACCCTATCTTCACTGGGTTGTTATTGTTCTTGTACTGATGTTTTTTTCAGTTGGATTGAATCTTGTGCCTCCGAAATTGACGCAGATTCTTGTTGATGATGTCCTGACAACAAGAAAACATGTTGACTGGCTTGTATGGATTGTTGTTGGTCTTATTGGCACAGAACTCACAAGAGCACTGATAAACATGACGGTTGGTACTCTTACAAGTTCGGTTGGAACACTGATTACCTATGACCTGAAACAAAAATTGTTCAAAAAACTTTCCAGGTTATCTGTTGATTATTATGACCAGCAATCAGTTGGCACCTTGATGACAAGGTTTTCTTCTGACGTTGAGGCTTTCTACGGTTTTATAACTCAGGTCGGACAGGGTTTTTTACTGAATCTTTTTCTTATGATTGGTATAGGTGTTATGCTGTTTCTTATTAACGCAAAACTTGCTTTATATGTTCTTGTTCCTGTACCACTTGTTATGCTGGGAACCTATTTCTTCTGGAACAGAATTTATCCCTTAAATTTCAAACTCTGGGATAGTCAGGCGAGGGTCTCAAGGTTTTTAAATACTGTACTTTCAGGGATAAGAGTTGTTAAGGCCTTTGCCCAAGAACCAAAGGAGATAGAGAGATTCGGTTCGATCGCTGCTGATTTAAGAGATTCTCAAAGAAGGGTTCAAACAAGCGTTGCAAAGTTCAATCCGATTATGGCTTTTCTATTCGGTCTGGGTGGACTTATTGTATGGTACGCTGGCGGAAAAACGGTTCTTGAAAATCGCGGTTTCACTCTCGGGCAACTTATGGCATTTCTCAGTTATACTGGTATGTTTTATGGACCCCTTTCTCAGCTCGCCCTGATGTCAAACTGGGTTGGTCAATTTATCACTGCTGCCCACAGAATCTTTGAGATTCTTGATTTAGAACCCCAACTGAAGGATTCTCCGGATGCTATACATATGCCAGAAATAAAAGGACATATCAAATTTGAGCATGTGACATTTGGATATGACCCCTATCAACCGATTATAAAGGATGTTTCTTTTGAAATTAAGCCAGGTGAGCTTATTGGTATCGTCGGAAGAAGCGGTTCGGGTAAAACAACTCTCATCAATCTTATCTGCAGATTTTATGATGTTCAGAGCGGTGCGATCTACATTGATGGTGAAGATATCAGGGATATCTCATCCTATGATTTGAGAAAACAGATTGGACTTGTTTTACAGGAACCATTCTTGTTCAGGGGAAGCATATCTGACAACATCCGTTATGGCAGGCCGGATGCTACATTAAAGGAAATACTGAATGCTTCCAAAGCAGCAAACTGCCATGATTTTATTATGCGGCTGCCAATGAGTTATGACCTGTATCTCAAGGAATATGGTGCAGGAATATCAGGGGGTGAGAAGCAGAGAATAGGTATTGCTCGCGCGTTGCTGTATAATCCACCAATCTTAATTCTTGACGAAGCGACATCCTCTGTAGATACAGAATCTGAGAAAAAGATTCAGGATGCACTTTCAGTACTATGTAAAAACAGAACGACAATAGTAGTAGCGCATCGACTCTCAACTTTGAAAAACGCAGACAGAATTCTTGTTGTGGATAATGGAAGAATTGTTGAGACAGGAAATCACCAGCAACTTATGGAAAAGAAGGGAGTGTACCATAGACTTGTTATAATGCAAACGAAACTGGCAAGTATTGAAACTGAGGTAAAGTAGATGGAAGAAGAAAAGATTGAAAAGCCAGAAATTGTTTTTCTTGATCCTAAGAAAATAAAGGTTTTTCGAGGAACCTTTGAAACAATCCATGTGATGCTTGAAGATGGTTCTCTTTACAGGGGTGTTTTTGCGATTGCTGCGTTTCCGGTTTCCTGCCCGAATAAATATATTTCACTTTTTTGCTATGACGAAAAGGATAGAGAAGTTGAAATTGGAATGATTGAAGACCTTGATGAACTGCCTGAAGAAGTGAGGCATCTGATACAGCAGGCACTCAGAAGACAGTATTTTTCGTTTAACATTATTGCGATGAATTCCATAAGATTTTCTTTTGGACTCTTGTTTTTTGATGTTGAAACAGATAAAGGGGCAAGGCAGTTTACAATGAAATGGGAGACAAGGTACGCATTCAGCTTTGGTACCAACGGAAAGGTTCTGATAGATATCTTTGAAGACAGGTACATCATACCGGATATTTCCCGGCTCAACAGGATTGAACAGGAATTATTTACCCGATATATTTACTGGTAGAAATGTTTTTACTCAACAAGGTTCTTGTCAGTTCAGAAATTATCACAGTTAGATTTTCCTGCAATCTTTCTGAATGCAGGGGGATGTGTTGCTGTGAAGGAGATTGCGGCGCAGCAATAGAATATGATGAGATTGGCATTTTGCAATCCTCTCTGGAGGAAATACTTTCCTATCTTAAAAAAGAATCTGTCAGCAAAATAAAGAGGGAAGGCTTCTGGAAAAGAAGTATCTGGGGCGGCTATGAAATTTCTCTCTGCGATGATGGTTTTTGTGTGTATGCTGTTGAGCAAGATGGAATCATTCTTTGTGGAATTGAACTTGCATGGAAGGATAAGAAGATTGCATTCAGAAAACCTTTATCCTGCCAGTTATACCCTATCAGAATAAGAAAATTTGGAATTTTTGAGGGCCTTATCTATGAACACTGGGATATATGTAGAAGCGACAATTCTGAAAATGCACCCTTGCTTTTTGAGTTTGTTTCAGATGCACTGCAAAAAAAGTATGGTGTTGATTTTGTTGAAAAACTGAGAAAAATTTCACAGAAATAAAGGACAACGTCGTATATGAATGAACTTTCGGTAATATTACAGATTTTTATCATTACTATAATTGCGGTTGAGGGATGGTGGATATGGTTTGTATATCCGGGTGATGAACATGTATCTTTTGCAGAGTTTTTGCTGCTGGAACTTGTAGTGGTATTCTGTCTGTTGCTCGGCTTATTTTCCATAGCAGGAACCATCAGAATAAAACCTGTGCTTTTGCTCCCTGTTTTGCCTTTGCTGTTTTACTTGCTTATCAAGCAGCTGCACGCAATTTCAGAAATCAGGTATGAAGAAAAAATTTTGAAGGATGAGATTATGAAGACAGCAGGGATAAATAGTAGTTCATCCTTTGAAAGGATCGGAGACATCTATTTTTCAAAGGCTGACTTTAAAAATGCCGACCTGTGGTATAGAAAAGCAAGGTCAATCAGGGAAAACCCTGAAATTGAAAAAAAAATAGATGCCGCAAGGAAGGAAATGCTTATCATGCAAAAGAAACTCTGGATATGCCCGGAGTGCAGTATGACAAATTCCGGAAAATGGCAGCAGTGTAAATACTGCGGTGCGTCAAGGCCATCGTTGAAAACGTTGAAAAAAGAACTTTCTCAGGCCGGCGGAACCCTGAAAAGGGATATTTTTTCTTTTATCGCTATGCTTGTTGTTGTTTCCATTATTGTCTGGTTCATGAAAAATGCAGGATTTTTCATGTCATTTGTTTTCTTCAGTGTGTTGTTTGTTCCTTCTGCCATATACTTTTTGTATAAATTTTTTTCAAGGTAGCAAGGGGATATGCGGATTCAAAACAAAGAAATCTGAGATCTGTTAAACATCTTGATACCAACAGGTGCCCACGTGACTGGAGGGCAACTTTTACGACAATCAAAAGGATGGCTGATTATTTTTCTGTTTCCATTGAGAAGGAAATCCTGAGAAAACATGGTAAAAAATTTTCATTCCTGACCTTATTGAGATCGGCCGCGATATTCTGAATCCGATTCAGCATACTGCATCTTGATTTGACAATGCTGGAATATATCTTAAACTAAGTTCAGCCGCATTTGCAAGACATCAGTTCCTTGATTTAACCAATGGAGGCAGAAATGGATAGTGAAAAGTGTATTGTAATTGGATGGGATGCACCGATTATCAAAAGAATACAGAAATATGTAGATGAAGGACAGATGCCAAATACAAGGAAATTAATTGAGCAGGGTGTCTGGGCAGAAAACTGTCTTGTGCCCCATCCAACCATCACACCGCCAAACTGGACAACCATAGCCACAGGCGCCTGGCCTGGAACACATCAGATTATATGTTTTAACATGCTTGAAAAAGAAAGATTGGACAGGTCATATCAAGCATTTTTTAAGGATGACTGTCAGGCAGAATATGTCTGGAATGCCGCTGCAAGAGCAGGGAAAAAGGCGATTGTTCTTAATTATCCGAGCACATGGCCAGATGCAGTAAGAAATGGAATTCAACTTGGCGGAGCAGGCCTTGCAATTAATGAATATAGGATCTTCAAGTTCAAAAAATGGGCATACAGGTGCGATGTCGGTGCTGATTTTTGTTATGCAACAGAAGAATTACCAGGCGTTTTCCCTGTTCGGTTTGAAGATGTTGACGGCTGGAATAATCTTCCTGAATGTAAATCAATTAGGCAGGCAAAGATAAAGATTATTTTGAGATACTCAGTATATGCGGATGTTGATATAGAAGAGGCGCAGGAGCCCGAATGGTATATTTTACTGATGGGAATGAAAACGGCTTTGATAGAATCGGTATCTACAAAGAAAAAACGGCGAAAAGGCACTTTGTATTTTAAGACAAAATCAATGGAGCGAAAAAATCTATACGAGAATAAAAACAAAAGCAGGAGAAAAAAACGTTGTTTTCAGAATTAAGCTTCTGAAACTGACTTCTGATGGCAGGGATGTCAGAATTTACTTCACTGCGTTGTGTTCACAGAGTGGGTGGGGTTTTCCCCGGGGTATTGAAAAGGAACTTGAAAAACTGGATGGACTGCCAGTTCCAAATTCTTTTTTTTATTCTGCACTTGCAGGCTGGATTGATATGGAAACTCTTTCAGAATTGATTGACATGCAGAACACATGGCTCGGAGAAGCAGCGCGGTACTTGATTAAAAACAAGGAATGGTCTTTATTTTTCATGCATGCGCACTGCCCTGACCACTTTTACCACGGTTACATAAATGACATAGAAACTGATCCGGCCATAGAAAATGCTGAAAGGAAGTTTTACAATTCTCTTGACAGAATGCTGGGCAACATTCTCTCGGTCATTGACGAAAACAGAACGATGGTCATTGTTACATCCGACCACGGCGCTACCCCCACTGAGAATATCAAGCATCCTGAATATAAGATTTTTGGTGTTAATGCGATACTGGAAAAGATGGGATTGTGCAGGATAGTCCAGGATCCAGTTACTGGAGTTAAGGACATTGACTGGACAAAGACAAAGGCAGCAGCGATTCTTTCATGCTATGTTTTCATAAATCTCAAAAGCAGGTATCCACATGGAATTGTTGATGACAGCGAATATGAAAATCTGAGAAATGAGATAATTAAGGCAATCTACGATTACACAGACCCCCTGACAGGCAGAAAGCCGGCTGTTTTTGTTCTGAAAAAGGAAGACGCAAGGATTATAGGACTTTACGGAGAAAAAATAGGGGACATTGTTTATGGACTTTATCCCGAAATAGGTGGAGAACATGGAAGGCAGATCACAACAGGCGAATATAACATTGGCTCATTGAAAGGACTATTTATTGCAAAAGGACCTGGAATAAAAAAGGGCATGAAACTTGAAAGAACTGTGTGGCTTACTGATATTGTTCCAACAATATGTTATGCTCTTAATCTGCCAGTTCCTGCGCAGTGCGAAGGTGGTATTTTGTATCAGATATTTGAAGACCCTGATTTCAGATTAAAAGAATACGAAAAGTTCAGGGAGAATTATGAGAGAATAAAGAGGATTTTTGATGCTGAAAAACATCTGACGCATAATTATTGATATGAAGAAAAAATTCTTTCTGTTTGCTGCTGCACTGTGCCTATTTTCCCTGAAGAATACTTTTTGTAATGCTGGTTTTAATGTTGTCAGAAAGGAAATCAAACTTGACGGTTTGACGCGAGTATACCGACTACAGATACCTGATTCCTATGATGGAAAAAGACCTGTTCCTTTGCTTTTTGTTCTTCACGGCGGCGGTGGAACAGGAGAAAGGATGCTTAATTTTACTGGTTTTGGGAAAGTTTGTGAGAAAAATGGTTTTATTGCTGTGTATCCTGATGCCTATATGAGGAACTGGAATGATGCAAGGAACTTTCTTTCATCAAGTATTGATGATGTCAGGTTCTTCAGAGTGATGATTGAGCAGATTTCAAATGAGTACAGGATTGACACTGCAAGAATTTATGCTGCGGGTATATCAAATGGTGCAATGATGTCATTTACACTTGCCTGCCGCCTGTCAGACAGATTTGCTGCCATTGCAGCAGTTGCAGGAAATCTTCCGGAAAGATTAAAACAGGAAAAACCAAAAACACCTGTGTCAGTTTTGATTATGAACGGAACAGATGACCCGCTTGTTCCTTACAACGGCGGCAGCATAAGAGCATTTGGCAGGGAAAGGGGAAGGGTTCTTTCAACTGATGAGACAGTTCGGTTCTGGATTAAGGCAAATGGTTGCAATGAAAAGGTTTTGAAAACTATTATACCTGATAGAACAAAACATGATGGTTCAACTGTAATGGTTGAGTTATATAAAAATCCCTTGAATAATGTTGAGGTTGTTCTGTATAAAATTGAAGGAGGCGGACACACTTGGCCGGGTGGAATTCAGTATCTACCAGAAAGAGTCATTGGCAAAACAAACAGAGATATCAAAGCATCTGATGTGATATGGGACTTTTTTCAAAAACATAAGAAGGAAACAGAATGATTGAAAGTGCAAAAAAGTTGCGGGCGATTTATGAGAAAAAACCTTACGCTCCATTTTTTCAAAGAGAATTCGGTTTTTATTGCCTTGAAAAATGGAAACAGCAGGGATACATTGATGAAAACACTAATCTTGATGAATTGTTTGGTTTTGATCCGCAAGGTAACTATGACATTGGTCAACTTGGTTGGACACTTCCATCTTTTGAGCCATCTTTTGAGAATAAAGTGATTGAAAACAGAGACAATTATGACCTTGTCCAGGATGAAAGTGGAAGACACGTATTATTTTTCAAAGGAAGGAGAAACGGCTTTATGCCAGAGTATGTTTCACATCCTGTAAAAGACTGGAAAACATGGATTGAAAATGTCAAATGGCGACTTAATCCAGATGCTGAAGAAAGAATTAAAAAATTTCAAAAAATACTTCCGGAAGTTCTTAAAGCACAAGAAAAGGGTATGATTATAACAGAAAGAGTCATCGGTGGATATATGTATCTAAGGTGTTTAATTGGTCCTTTAGAACTTCCTTTGTTCTTTTATGACCATCCAGATATAATCCATGATTGTATGAAATCATGGCTTGAACTTGCAGATAGAATTACGGCGATTCATCAGAAACATATCGTAATTGATGAACTCTTTTTTGGAGAAGACATCTGCTATAATCATGGACCATTAATCTCTCCGAAAATGATTGAAGAATTTCTTTTTCCATACTATCAACAATTAATCACAAACATTAAAGCGCGTCAGAAATCAGCAGGCAGACATCTTTATTTTCATCTTGATACAGATGGGTTTGCTGTTTCCGTAATACCCATTTACAGGAAACTTGAAATGGATGTAATGAGTCCTTTTGAGGTTGCTTCTGGATGTAATGCAGTAAAATATGGAATAGAATTCCCTGACATTGCAATCTTTGGAGGTATAGATAAACGAATTCTTGCAAAAACAATAAATGAAATTGACTGTTATGTACAAACGCGGAGGATACATCCCAATCTGTGACCATGGCGTCCCGGAAGAAGTGCCTTTTGAAAACTACCTGCACTATAGAAAAAGAGTTCTTAAATTTAACAGATAGGAAAAATATGGAAAAAAGAAATACAGTCATAAAATTCTTTGCTCCTGTGATGGATGCAAGCATTAATGCTCTGATGAATGCTGTTGACCAGAAAATGAAACAGGGCATATCAAGGTTCACAATTCTTCTTTCCTCGCCAGGCGGTTCTGTGTTTCACGGCTTGAGTGCGTATAATTATCTGAAAGGGATTCCGGCAGAAATTACAACCCACAATTTCGGCAGTGTTGATTCAATTGGTGTTGTTATCTTCTGTGCTGGCAGCAGGCGGCTTTCTGTTCCACAGGCTCGTTTCCTGCTTCATGGAGTAAGTGTTGCTTTCAGACATAACGAAGGCCTTGAGGAAAAACAGCTTGAGGAACGACTTAAGGGCCTGCGTATGGATATAGAGAATATCGCAAAGGTTATAGCCGCAAACACAAATAAGAAAACCGAAGAAATCATTTCTGCCATGCTTGAAAGAACTGCTCTAAATCCTGAGCAGGCACTTTCATGGGGCCTTGTCCATGAAATTATCGGAGACCTTTATCCTGCGGGTTCAGAAGTGATTTCAATACAGTTTCAGCAGCAACCCGGTCAACCCTGACAGTCAATGCAACCGTACCACATTTCATTGTCTGTCCCCGCAGTATTACCGTAAATGTGGAGGATGCCCGATGGTTTTGTTCCATTCCGGATACCTGCTGTATGAACAAAAGTAAACGGCTTCTTGAAATCAACCGGCCGTTTTGATTTAACATTTCCACATTCATCAAGTTCAATCAGCCAGTTCTCAGCAATTATTTTTTTACTGTCATCCGTTCCGGAAACAACACAAAAAATGAAAATTCTTCCTGCTCCGCTAACAAAAAACTTTCCCCAGCATAGATTGAGGTTCGTGATACCTGAAGGAAATTTTGTGCCTTCTGAAAAAGAGAAAATTTCCTTTCGGTCAAGAATCTTCTGGTTTTTTAATCTGGCATATCTCAGGGAATAAACCAGCGGTTCATCAGGAAAAAACTTTTCTCTCAATCTTTCATCACAACTCTTTTCCATCCAGAGCAAATGGACAATACCCTTATCATCAACAAATAGATCGCAGTTTCTTGCATTGCCCGCTGTTTTTTCCCTTCCTGAAATCTCAATCCAGTATCTGAATGGTTCTTTTGTAATGTCTGACGTGAATGAAAAAAATACTCGCCTGAAATCAAAATCCCATTCCTTACCGGTTATTTTTTTCTTGTATTGTCTCCATTCATGGTTTGGTTCAGGGATATCACTTGTACCGAAAACATAAACTGCTCTGTCTTTCAACTGCACGTTATTGTAACAGAGACGTATCCTCTGCGGTTTTGTATAGTCATAACCCCATGGCCAGTATAGTTTGCCACAGTGAGACCATCTGCCGATTCTATCAAAAAAAGACCAGTATGCTCTGTCGTAGTCCCTGTTGTGAAAAAGTATGAGTTCGGAGTTCTCCCTGTCAGCAGAAAAATTTCTGTAAGAGTGTTCATTAAAGACCACCGGTTCGCTGAAAATAGGGACTGATTTTTTAACAGGTTCAGAATTTCCGGGATGCTGGAATTCGTAAATCATAGGAAGGCATACCCCTCCTTCTGCTTCCTGTTCAAGCATAGATGGATTTGTTGAAACAAATAACCTTCCATCATCAAAAACGCATATTGGTGAAGGTTCCCTCGTCCTTTCAGTATCCCGTCTGATTTCTTTCCATCCAGAAAGTTGCCTTTCAAAAAGTAACCACCTGGCTCAGTTGAGTGGTAGAGCACCAGGTACTGCATCCCATCCACTTACAAAGACCTTGCCGCTGGTTTCTGCTATACATGAGGAGCCCATACACCACAGTGGACCTGCACCACTGGTACACCAGGTAAACTGGTAGATTTTTTCCTGAAAGAATTTCATTTGATTCCTCCGATAACAGTTAGAGACGAAATAACAGGAATTTCTATTGTTCTGTGATCAATCCTCTTATATTCTGCCTGCACACCCTGCATTTTTTAGAGTTTTTCCACATATCATTCCACTCCAGTTGCTTTTCTGAAAGGTTCATGGGTATGCGGGTCCATACAATAAAGGATATTTTTCTGTGCCATAACACAATTTGTGGAAACAAACAGAAACAGAATTATTATTCTTTTCAATGTACTCCTGTTTGTTAAATATAGATAATTATATGGATTGACTGCAGGAATTGTCAAATATTCATCAATCATTATAATATTACAGTGAATTTCTGACAGGAAATGTAAATTGTTCTGTTTGTTCAGGAGGGTCTGCAATATGGAGAAATTCTTCAAGGTATCAGTAAGAGATGTTCAGATAGAATGCATTAAAGGAGATATCACATCACAGCCAGACATAGATGTTATTGTTAATGCAGCGAATAAACATCTTGCTCCAGGAGGTGGTGTTGCTGGAGCAATTCATAGAAAAGCAGGGCCCCTACTTTATCAAGAATGCAAAAAATACGCACCTATCAATACGGGTCAGGCAGTTATGACAGGTGGTTATAATCTACCCAATCCGCATATTATCCATACTGTCGGGCCTGTGTATTCAGAAGAAGAACAACCAGAAGAGAAACTTGCCGCATGCTTCAAAAACTCCTTAACTCTTGCGGACAGTAAGGGCCTGAAATCAATTGCATTTCCCGCAATTTCAACAGGAATCTTCGGTTATCCTGTTGAAGAGGCAGCAGAAGTTTCAATAAAAGCAGTGATAGAAACAATTCCTGAATTAAGGTCCATCAAGAAGATAAGGTTTGTTCTTTTTGATGAGGGTTCATATCTTGTTTTTTCAACAAAGATTAAGGAAGCATATGAAAGAGAAAGTCGTACTTGATACTGATATTGGTTCTGACATTGACGATGCAATATGCCTTGCATATCTCCTTTCTCATCCTGATTGCGAGATCATCGGTATTACAACAGTTAGTGGACATCCTGAAAGAAGAGCAATGATAACAGATTACCTCTGTGAAAAAGCAAAGAAAAACATACCTGTCTATCCAGGAATGAGCGAACCTTTGATCGGGCAGCAGAAACAAAAAACAGTTGCCCAATTTGAATATCTGGAGAGCATCGGATTTGAAAGGTCTTTTGAAAAGGACTGGTTTTGTTTCCTGGCAAAAACAATTAGAAAAAATCCTGGAGAAATAAACCTTATTACGATAGGTCCGCTTACAAACATCGGAACACTTTTTAAGATAGATCCTGAGTTGCCATTGTTTTTGAAGGCAATTTACATAATGGGTGGAATGTTTTTTGGAGAAACAAAAAAAGCAGAATGGAATATCAGTTGTGATCCTTATGCAGCCCACTCGGTATTCACCAGTAACGCAAAAAATATTTTTGTTTGCGGCCTTGATGTAACGACAAAAGTTATGATGAAAAGAAAAGAAGTTGTTGAACTTTTCAGCAAAAATTTTCTTTTGAAAGAGGTTTTGAATTTTGCTGAAATCTGGTTCAGAAACAGGGATATTATCACATTTCATGATCCTCTTGCTGCTTCAGTTCTATTCAAAAAAGATATGTGCAGATTTAAAAAGGGGAAAATTTTTGTTGACCAGATTGGTGTAACTGGTTTTATTGAGGATAAAAGCAGCAATACTTATGTTGCATCTGAACTTGAGCCAGACGGCTTCTTTGCACATTTCTTTGATATTTTCAGTATTCCTTACCCCGTCCACAACTGTCCAATAAAAATTTAGCAGGCAAGGATTTAGGGGAAACCTCCTGGAAAGGGTAAAATGCAGGTGATAACCAAAAACCCCAAACAAGGAGGTTTTCCGCAAGATAATAGCACAATATTCAGTCAGATGTTAAATATGATGCCAAGGGATGAGTTTGAGCGGGAAACAAATCGGGGGGGTTATGAAAGGTGAAAGAACAAAAAGGGTGAAAATTTTTTAAGATTTCCCGAGTTGTTATATTCTTCCTTTATCAAATTCCAGTTTATTTTTATTGGACACTACTGATGAATTTCTTGAAAAAAAATAATGTTGCATTTTGTGCCGTCAGGGAAATAAAAATCTTTTTAACTGAATGCTACATCAAGAATCATCATTACAAGAAAACCGGCAATTACACCTGCTGTGGATATGTCGGTATTTCCATTTTTTTGAGATTCAGGGATAACCTCTTCAACGACCACAAAAATCATTGCTCCTGCGGCAAATCCCATTGCATACGGCAAAAGAGATCTTGCCCACATAACTCCGAAAGCACCGATTACAGCGAAAACCGGCTCAACGACTGCTGAAAGCTGACCATACCAGAAACTTTTGAATCCTGGCACACCATCCCTTCTTAGTGAAACTGAGACAGCAAATCCTTCAGGTAGATTCTGGATGCCAATGCCCAATGCAAGAGTAAGTGCACCTGCAATTGTTGCCTCGGGTATACCAAAAGAAGATGCTCCAATTGCAACTCCAACAGCAAGACCCTCTGGAATATTGTGAATCGTAATGGCAAGGATAAGAAGCATTGTTCTGGACAAAGAACTTTTAAGTCCTTCTTTTTCAGAATCAAGAAAACATAGGTGAAGATGTGGCAAAAGTTTGTCCACAATTCTTAAAACAATCGTGCCGAATAAGAAACCAGTCCCAGCAGGAAACCATGCGAAAAAACCAAGGCTTTTTGACATTTCAATTGCAGGATTGAGCAAAGACCAGAAACTTGCGGCAATCATAACTCCAGCAGCAAATCCAAGCATTGAATCAAATGTTTTCTGATGAAACTTTCGTATTAGAAAAACAAATCCAGCACCAATGGCAGTCATCAACCATGTGAAAATACCCGCAAGAAATGCCAGAAATACAGGGTGAAAATTCTGTATTATATTGATCATGCTTTTATTTTCTGTTTTGAATATTTTAGCATACAAAATCCTGCGATTATGTTATTATAACTACGGGGATAAAAATGAATATGTCTCTGCTGGAAAAATTCAATTCTCTGGGAGAAATTTTACAATCGGGTCTTGAAATCAATGGAAATAGACCTGCAGTAATTTTTGAGCGAAGTAAATTTTCCTACAATCAGATTAATATACTCTCAAACCAGATTGCAAATGCTCTTGTTGAATCAGGCATAAAAAGAGAGGATAGAATTGGCCTGTGCTGCATTAATTCCCCATTTTTTGCAGCGTCCTACATTGGAATCTTGAAAGCAGGCGCAACTGTTGTAGCAATAAACTACCTTCAAAGTCCAGAAGAAATAAGTTTCGTTATCTCTGATTCTAGCGCAGTGGGATTGATTTATTATGAAGCGTTTGAGGAAATCTTGAGTCCTGTTTTGAGTTTGCAGAATTCATTGAAATTCAAGATGGTTATCGGGCAATCCAGAAATCCAGAAACATACTCGCTTAGAAAACTCATTTCCGAGAAAAGTACCACATTCAAACCGTTGCCGGTTAACCAGAATGAAAGTCCAGCAGCAATTTTTTATACCTCTGGTACAACAGGAAAACCTAAAGGAGTTGTACTGACTCACAGGAATCTGTTGTTTGACATAGATGCAATCATCAATTTTTTGCCTGTGGACAGAAGTGATATCTTTATTTCTGTTCTACCAATGTTTCATGCGTTCGGTGCAACTACTTGCATGCTCCTGCCCTTTGCTCTTGGGGCGTGTCTTGTTGCTATTCCAAAATTCAATCCTGAACAGATGATAAACATAATAAGAGAAACAAAAGCGAGCATATTTGTTGGTGTTCCGGCAATGTATGTTCTGCTTATTAAAGTCGCAGACAAAATTCAATGGGACTTTTCTTCACTCAGATTTTGTGTCTCAGGAGGTGCGGCACTACCTGTCAGAGTTCTTGAAGAATTTGAGAAAAAATTTGGAGTTATTATTTATGAAGGAGACGGACCGACTGAGTGTTCGCCCGTTACATCTGTTAACCCTGTAGGTAAAAAAAGGAAACCCGGTTCAATCGGGCTTCCACTTCCAGGTGTTGAGATGAAGATAGTTGATGAAACAGGCAGGGAACTCCCGAGAGGAAAAATTGGCGAAATAATTGTGGCAGGGCAAAATGTGATGAAAGAATACCTGAACCAGCCAAAAGAAACAAGAGCCTCTTTTTTTGGAAACTGGTTCCGCACAGGAGACCTTGGTTATCAGGATGAAGAAGGATATTTCTATATTGTTGACAGAAAAAAAGACCTTATTATTGTTAATGGATTGAATGTTTATCCAAAAATGGTTGAAGATGTTTTATGTCGGCACCCGGCAATTGCCGAAGCAGCAGTTGTAAAGCACCCTCATCCACTACACGGAGAAATTCCGCGAGCATTCATTATATTAAAACCAGGAGAAGAGCCATCAAAACAAGAAATTATCCATTTCTGCAGGCAACATCTCGCAGGATACGAAATACCAAAGATAATTGAATTTGTCTCTGATTTGCCCAGAACCCCAACAGGAAAGGTTGATAAAAAAGCATTGATGAAAACATACAATTAAAGATACTCTGACACCACTTCGTTTCAATTTGCGTAATTCTTTCTTCACTTTTATAATCATTCAGATGAAAAGAAAAAAACAGACATATCACGATTTGCCAGTTTCAAAGGTACTCGGATTTCTGAGAAGGTATGATAGTTTTGCTCTGCTTGATAGCTCACTGTGTGATTCTGAAAACTATCTTTCGGTAATCTGTTTTGACCTTCTGGAAAGAATCCAGGTTGAAAACCCTTCAAAGGTTAAGGATGCAATAAACAGGGCTGAAAAAATTGTAGCAACGGGGCATTACGCAATATGTGTATTTCCTTATGAAGCAGGATTTGCTCTTGAGCCTGCATGGTTTTATCATGAAAACCTTCCATACCCGTGCGTTTTCCTTTTTTTCAAACAAAATGTATTCTTTGACCACAAATCTGGAAAATTTTCAGAAAACGCTCCTGACGGTTTTTTGCTCGGAAATGTGAACACAAACTGGGGAATGAATCGGTTGTGGTTTGATACCCATTATAATGAATACAGGAAAAAGATTAAAAAAATTAAGCATTTTATTGAACAGGGAGAAACATATCAGGTCAATTATACAATAAGGTGCTGGTTTGAATTCTACGGTTCTGTTTATGGAATGTATATGAACCTGAGGAGAATGCAACCAGTACCCTACTCTGCTCTCATAAAGGATGGAAAAGGATTTATACTTTCTTTTTCCCCTGAACTTTTTTTCAAAAAAACCGGAAATAAAATTAAGACAATGCCAATGAAAGGGACAATAGGCCGTGGTTCAAATGAAAGTGAAGACAAAAAAAATGCGGAGATTCTTAAAAAAAGCATCAAGGATAGAGCAGAGAATATTATGATTGTTGATATGATGAGAAACGATTTAGGCCGCATTTGTAATTCTGGTTCTATAGTTGTTGAGCCGCTTTTTCATATAGAAAAGTACAGGACCCTTTTCCAGATGACTTCAACTGTTTCAGGACAATTGAAAGAGAATGTTTCGCTCTATGAAATTTTCAAGTCCCTTTTTCCTTCAGCATCTGTTACCGGCGCTCCCAAAATAAGAACAATGCAGATTATTTCAGAACTTGAAAAAAACCCGAGAAAAATTTATACAGGTTCTATTGGTTTTATAAGCCCTGAAAGAAACTGTGTTTTTAATGTCGCAATCCGGACAATAATGATTGATGGAAAAAAAGGAATGATGGGTACCGGCGGCGGGATTGTGTATGATTCGGTTCCGCACAAGGAATATAAGGAATGTCTTTTGAAAGCAATGTTTCTTGTAAACAGCACAAAGAAGATGGCTCTTATTGAGACAATGCTTTATACTGGCAGGGATTATTTCCTGTTTGATTTACATATGAAAAGACTTTCAAAGAGTGCAAAATTCTTCAGATTCTCATTCAGCATAAAAAAAATTACGAACGAACTAAAAAAACTAACTGATAGTTTTGAAGTTAACACCATCTATAGAGTGAAACTTCTACTTTTCCCTGACGGAAAAGTTTCTCTGTCGTTCCAGCCGGCTGAAAAGACATCAGGTATTCAAAAATCTGCCTTTTCAAGACGAAAGATTGATCCTGAAAACATTTTTCTTTATCACAAAACAACCGTAAGGAAGATTTATGATGATTGTTATAGAAAGGCAAGGAAGGCTGGCTATTTTGATATAATTTTTCAAAACACAAAAGGTGAAATCACAGAGGGCTGCATCTCAAATGTTTTTATAGAAAAGTCAGGGATTCTATATACGCCCGCTGTTAAATCCGGATTGCTTCCGGGTGTTTTGAGAGAACACCTGATCAGGGAAGGCAAGGTAGAAGAAAAAGTCATAACAGAAAAAGAACTTCTCAATGCTGATAGAATCTTCCTTGGCAACAGTGTCAGAGGCCTTGTGGAAGTAGAAATATCCCCTTGACTTTTGTTATTATCCTGCCTGTTCAATCCAATATCAACCTTTTTAATATAGTGCCCTGATAGATTGCTGACATTGTGAACAATTTCTGCTTTGATAGCGTTCAATATTGCAAAATTGCTGCACCCGATGCACCAGGTATTTTTTGCGTATGTTTCAAGTTTAATCTGATTTGCTGGATGTATCTTTTAAGAATTCATTGTTGCTATGAAATCTACCAGAAGGGTGCCCGCCCAAAAAAAGCAAGTTCCTCTGGATTTCAACTTACTGACGGCAGGTTACCAGGCCGGGATGTTTTTCTAATATATTTTGTCCACGGGACATCAGGGTCAATAAAGACAGGGGCTTCAATTTTCCTCCGCAAAACCAGAATTCTATAAATTGTTGTTTTTGAAACTCCGAGATGTTTCCCGATGGTGGTATTTTGTTCAAGGAGATAATAACCTAAACTATCAACACGGCTAAGAAAAGATAAAATGTAATCCCCTATCAACCAGTAAAATCTTGCATCAATCCTTTTAGAATTTTCCTTTTCAGCCAGTTCTAATGTTTTCTGAATTGCTGTCATCAGAATTTCATAGTCACTTTCAATATAAGTAAGATCCTGCCTGATGTGTTTTGCCCTTTTCTGGATTTCCTGAAATGATGTCGCTGCTCTGAATTTATTATCCTGCTTTATTATTTTAAGCGGGAATTTGCCTGTCATTTTTTATAACCCCAGTCAGTCAAAAAGCGATTGATGAAATTCTGAGGTGAATTCTCCTGTTCAATTTTAATATAACAGGATAGTGTCCATGCAGCTGAAAGAATAATGTGGTATTCCTCTGCGTCATTGCGGACTGCTCTCTTATAGGCAGGATGTGCCCTGTTTATCCACAGGGTATTTTCAGAAAGCCAGCCTGGTTCTTTTCTTGATTCATTTTCTTCAAAAGCAAGCATTAATCCCACATTCTTCCTGCGACCTTCGTGTGTTTTACCGCTAACCTGACCTTTAATGTCAGGCTCTATGTGTTCGCCAGGAAGAATACCTTCACCGGCTTCCAGTCCTTCTCCCACGCCCTTTCCACCTTCGGTTCCCGTGAGTACATCACTCCCCTCAGCAATTTTTCCAGAAGGGTATCCTTCGGGGTCATCTATTGTTGCTTTTATTGGTTCTGCTTTTTGTCTTCTCCCGAAAAGCACGGATATCTCCGGAAAATCATTCATCATACTCTGAAGAATTTTTTCAATTTCTCTTTCAATGGGCTTAAGATTTTTCTCTGGCTTCTCCCGATTACCTGATATTTCGCCAAGTTCTTTTAGTATCTGCTCAATTGACGAGAGTATGGCTTTTCTGTAGCCATAGTATTTGGTTAAACTTCTTATGTCCTTCAGAAAATCTGCCTTATTCGTGGTCAGGATTTCGGATATTGCGGGTAATTCCACAATCCCTGTTATTTGAGCGGGATTTCTCGGGGATATGCCGAGCCAGTCCCAGCCTCTTTTGATTACCTTGCCGTAGGTTGATATGGCAATTCCCCTTTCTTCTTCTGGATATTCACTATCGGATTTCTTCATAAAACCGAAACCAATCGGATTTTGCCTTCTTCTGAGATATACCCAGAAGTCCTTCACATCTGTATCGTCCACTGCTGGTTGAATCTGCTGTCCATTGATGAAAAACGAGACACCTTCCCTGTAAACGTATCTGAGGATTTTATCCAGAAACTTCTGATTGAGAAGCGGACTGAAATGTTTCTTTATTGTCCTGGTAACGAACTCAGGGTCAGTCAGAAGCGAACCAGAATCTGAAAAAATAATCAAGACAGCAGTTCCGCTGCCTGAAGATACAAAATTCAGGGGAGCTGTGTAATCCCATATTGCACTGCGGTCTGTTTTAAGTTTCCATTTTGTTGCCCTGTGAACCGTATTTCTTTTTGTTTCAGTGATAACCTCATCTGCATACAGAAGTGCTAATTTTGCGCCAATTCCAGCAAAGCCAATTCCTTTTCCTTTGGCTTTTGTTGTTGTGGCTATGTCATGGTAATCTTCAAGGTCTTTTTCTGTCATTCCGTTTCCATTATCTATGATACACAATTTTCTGGACTCCGGTTCAACGCAAAATTCTATGCGGGATGCTTTTGAATCAAGGGAATTTGCTACAAGTTCAGTGATAATTGCTTCCTCTGGCGGAAATGGATATGCATCTCGTATATCTTCAAGAAGATGTCTCAAATTTACTCTTGTCTCTCCCATAAATATATGTCCTTACAAATTTTCTTTTTATTAGCAACATCCAGAAATAAATTGCCATTCTCAATTTTACCTGTTTTTTTTTATCAGTCAAAATGTAACCTTAGAGACCACATAATCACACAATTATTATCTTTTGATATATTGACCGGGTGGATTTGTATTAAAAAGCGGGGCATTCTCTAAAATATCACGCCCATTTTTCAAAGAAGATAAGATGGAGCGCTAAAAGTAAAGTCAGAAAGGACATCCAAAAGATAATAACAAGCATAGAAGATTATCTTTTGGGGCTCCCATTATTAGACAACTTTCAAACCACTTCTCTGAAATTCAAAAATGAAATCTATTATCCAATACAAAAAGGTTTCAGAATATCTACAGATGGACGAACACACTATCTATAAACTTGCCATCTCTGATCAAATACGTTTAATCAAAATCGCTGGTCAGTGGAGGGTTTGGTTTTCTTTCTCAATAAATTGCTCAATTTCTTTTTTTGCTTTCTCTATTAGTTCTTTTGATTCTCTACGAAGTGAAAATGATTGTTTTATAAGTTCAGAAATCTGTTTTTGTGTTTCTTCTGACACAA
>DYKA01000062.1 GCA_020722805.1 Vermiphilus sp. | reverse complement strand
AGACCCAAAATTCGCTGGTACTTTATTAGACTGGCTTGTAGAAGCAAACATTAAAAGACTTGAAAAAATTTTACCTGCAGTAGAGGGATATGTGCAAATTGTTCAAACTGGTGATGACCTTGGAATGCAAAATGGTCCACAGTTATCACCTAAACTATATAGAGAAGTAGTAAAGCCAAGGCACAAAAGATTATATCAATATATTAAGAAACATACAAGTGCATACTTATTTTTGCATACCTGTGGTTCTGTTTATGAGTTTATTCCTGATTTTATAGAGATGGGAGTGGATATTTTGAATCCTGTTCAAGTGAGTGCAAAGGATATGGATACAAAGAGACTTAAGAAAGAATTTGGGAAATATATAACTTTCTGGGGCGGAGGTTGCGACACCCAGAAAGTTTTACCCTTTGGAACACCAAAAGAAGTTGAGGAAGAAGTAAAGCGAAGAATAGAAGACCTTGCTCCTGGAGGAGGATTTGTATTCAATCAATGTCATAATATTCAAGCAGGTGTTCCACCAGAAAATATAATGGCTATGTATAATGCAGTAAAAAAGTATGGAAAATATGAGAGGTAGTATCAAGAAACAGATGAAAGATTTTACTGAAGGAGCAATAATATCAAAAGTTTTCCTCTCCCCTCAAGAGAAAAAATAAAAACATTGCCAAGTTTGGCAGAACGGCGTCTGGTAGAAGAAGGGGAAAATGGTCAAACTTACAAAAAATGGGATTGAGTACACTGGCAGGAATCTCGATTACATTGCATTCCCGATGGGAGGTATTGGTGCTGGAATGGTCTGTCTTGAAGGAAATGGTAGTTTTTCAAATATCTCAATCAGGCATAAACCAGAAATTCAAAAACCAGCATATATGTTTGGCAGTTTTGCAGTAAAGGGAGAAACCCCGAGAATTCTTGAAGGAAATACTCCAGAATGGAAAATTTCAGGCCTTCCCAATGCCGGCAATGGTCTCGGATCAACAAATTTCGGACTACCGAGATGCAAAATATTAAGTTTTACAGCAAAATTTCCATTCGCGGCCATAAAACTCAAATACCCAGAACTGCCGATTGATATATTTATGTGCGGGTGGAGTCCATTTATCCCGGCAGATCCAGACAATTCATCTCTTCCAGTTTGCGCAGTTGAATACACGCTCAAAAACACATCATCAAGGCAAATAAAGGGAATATTCGGCTTTCACAGTAAAAACTTCGTAGCAGAACAAGCCCAGACAGGAAAACTAATATTATTGAAAAACGGGTTTGTGCTGACTCAAGGTAAAGAAGATAGCCGACAATCTTCCGAAGGATTCGCTGTGCAGGTACTGAATAGAAAAACCAGTGTAAGTCACTGGTGTGGAACCGGCGGGTTTAATGACACACATCAGATACTCTGGAAAGATATTGCTTCAGCAAGATGCATATCAAGGCAACAAAACCAGCAGTCTTGCCCTGGCGCAAGTGTTTTTACGGAAATAACAATCCCTCCGAAACAAAGCAAGACCATCAAGGTTTTGTTTTCATGGTATGTTCCCCGCAGCAGTGTCAGAACAGGTGATGACCCATCAGACTTCTACCAACCCTGGTATGCCTCAAGATTTGAAAGCATACAGAACGTCTCTTCTTACTGGACAGAAAACTACGCAGGTTTGAGAAAAAAATCAGAAAAATTTTCAGATGCTCTGTTTTCCTCAGATATTCCTTCGGAAATAATTGAGGCAATTACAGCAAACCTCTCAATTTTTAAGTCCCCGACCATGCTCCGGCAAAAAGATGGAAGATTGTGGTGCTGGGAGGGCTGCTGCGACAGTATTGGCTGCTGCGCTGGTTCCTGTACCCATGTATGGAACTATTGTCAGGCAACTGCACACCTATTTCCTTCTCTTGAACGTACACTTAGAGAAACAGAATTTGGTGAAAATCAAGATGAAAAAGGTCATCAAAACTTTAGATCCCTTTTGCCAATCAGAAAAAATACCCACGATTTTCATGCTGCAGCCGATGGACAATTAGGTGGAATAATGAAGGTTTACAGGGAATGGAAGATATCCGGTGATAATGGCTGGTTAAGGAAGCTCTGGCCTAAAGTTAAGAAAAGTATTGACTACTGCATAAAAACATGGGATCCAGATTATAAAGGAATTCTTGAGAGACCCCACCACAACACCTATGATATTGAGTTCTGGGGTCCTGATGGAATGTGCACAAGTATATATCTTGGAGCACTCAGAGCAACAATGCTCATAGCACAGAAACTTGGTGAAGATGACTCTTTTTACAGGCATCTTTATGTAAAAGGCAAAGATTACCTTGAAAATGTTTTATTCAACGGCGAGTATTTTGAGCAGGAAATCCTGTGGAAATATCCAGAGGTATCGTGTAATTTTGAAGAAAAGACCCTGAATGAAAGATATCATTCAGAGACACTGGTCACGATTATGAAAAATGAGGGGCCACCCTATCAGTATGGAAAAGGATGCCTGTCTGATGGAATCATAGGAGCATGGCTTTCTGAAATGTGCTGTATTGGAGAAATACTTGACAGGGAAAAGGTAAAAAAACACCTTCTTTCAGTTTACAGGTACAACTTCAAAAAAGACCTTTCAAATCATGCAAATCTTCAAAGGCCCGGTTATGCCCTTGGTAAAGAAGGAGGACTGATTTTGTGTACCTGGCCGAAAGGGCAAAGACCCACCCTACCCTTTTATTATTGCGATGAGGTCTGGACAGGAATTGAATATCAGGTTGCAAGCCATATGCTTGCTTATGGCATTACAGGACAGGCACTTGAAATTGTTAGAACTGCAAGAAAAAGATACGATGGAACTAAAAGAAATCCTTTTGATGAATATGAGTGCGGACACTGGTATGGAAGGGCTCTTTCAAGCTTTGCTCTTCTTTATGCCTGCACAGGGATAAGATATGACGCAACAAAGAAAATACTTTATATGAAAAGGTGGAAAAGGAATGACTGCAGGGCGTTCTTCTGCACAGAATCCGGCTGGGGAATTGCAGGAATCAAAAGGGGAAAACCCTTTGCTGATGTTCTATACGGAAAAATCAGCATTAACAGGATAGAAATTTTATGAAACAGTTCAGGTAATTTCCTTTATCCTGTATCCGGGTTTTCCAAGGCCAAGTTTTGCGGCTTCCTTAACCTGTATGTATGGGTTTTTTCCCCATATTCTTTCAAAGATATGGCCCCTGTCCTTCTCAAATTTAAGATGTCCTGGTAGTGAACCGTCAATATATTTTTGATTATTAATAAGGTTCAGTGTCGCATTTTCAAGTGCCACTATGTCGTATGAAGCGGCTATGCCCACATCAGGAATAATAAGGGGGAGAAGACATTCCCAGACAATCACAAAACGGCGTCACGTTGGTTATAACATTGATGTGGCAGAAATTTCCATTCAGTTGCTCAAGAACCTTTTTTGCCGAAAGAGCCAGCGCTCTTTGAAAAATCTCATAGTTTGACGTATCAAGGCCAAGTGCCTTATGCGGACAGAGCGCAACGCATCTCATACAGAAAACACAGGCATGAAAATCAATTTGAAGCCGCTTTTTTTCATCAAATCTTATTGCTGATGTCCTACAGTTTTTTATGCAGATTGAACAGTATCTGCATTTTGACCTGTTCCAGTATGGTTTTGCCTCCACAGTGGAATGCAGATCAATTCTTGTCTTTGTCGTGACAAAACCCATTCCCAGATTTTTTATTGCTCCACCATATGCACAATTTCCGTGTCCCTTTGCATGGGAAAAATTTATCAAAAAATCAGCATCCTTCAGAACACCGCCAAGTTGCAGCTGTTTTATTCCATAACGACCAGGAACCTTTATAGTAAAGTAGTTTGTATCTCTGAGACCGGTCGCCTGAATAAATCTACAGCCAATAACCTATTCAACATATCCCCTTCTCGGGTCTGGAATAACCACATCTGTAATAAAAGGACTTCCGCCGTGGTCTTTGATAAAATCAACAAGCATCCTAACAAAAAAAAGGATGGATTGTTGTGTATCCGTATCCACCGCCAACGTGCATCTTGATACAAACGTTTTTTCCTTTGACTCTTTCGCCCAATTTAAGGATTTCAAGAAGTTTCAAAAACTTTGCAGGCAGGGTTGCATTTTTTTCTAATTTTTTAACCTTTGCTGTTGCAAGAAATACATCAGCCATAGAACCTCCACAGTGTTTTGTTTTTTATTGACCGAATCTCCATGTCATTATATCATAATTAAAAAATAGGTCATAGACGCACATAGGAGTTAAAATGAACTCAAGGCAAAGATGCAGAACTGCAATGAATGGGGGAATTCCTGATTGTGTTCCTGTTATCCCGCAGATATGTCATCCACACTCAATAAGGGCTCTCGGCCTTGATTTTAGAAAAACCATGATAGAAGCAGTAAAAAAACCCGCCTTTGTGAACAAACTTCAGATTGAATGTGCAAGATATTATGGCGCAGATGGAGTGAGGGTCTGGATACATCATGAAAATGTACCCTGCCTTTATGATGACGGCGAAAATGTCTGGGAGATAGAGCCATCAACAAACAAGTTCATCGGAAGATTAGATTTTAAGGGAGGCGGCTGGATTATCCCACTGAAAGAAGAAATCCTGATTAAGAATGAATCTGACATTGAAAAAATTCCAGTTATCCCTGCTTCATCGCTTCTGAAGACCGAGTCATTCAAGAAAATAAAGGAACTCGTTGAGGATGCAAAAAAAGACCTGTTTGTGATTACCTCCCCTGGTTGCATAAGTGTTGAATATGCAACAACCGTGAGAGGTAAGGCACAGGCATTTGTTGACCTTATTGAGAGACCTGAGTTTGCACATAAGGTTCTGCGTCGTGCAACAGATGTTGCTATTCAGAAAGCACTTGCAATGATTGAAATAGGAGTGGATGCCTTTATGCTCGGAGAAACATTTGGTGGAGTGATAGGTCCGGAATTGTTCAAGGAATTCTGCGTCCCGTACTTTAAGATGTTTGTTGATAAGATAAAGAAGTATGATGTCTGCATTTATCTTCATGTTTGCGGAAACAGCACTCAGCTTTTTGAACTAATGGCAGAAACAGGTGTTGATTGTATTGAACCTCTTGATCCCCTTGGAGGTGTTGCTGTGGCTGATGCAAAAAAACGTCTTAAGAACAAGACGGCAATAATGGGAGGCGTCAACACAGTGAAGCTTGCAAGAGGAACATTTGAGGAGGTAAAACAGGATATTCAGAGGTGTCTTTCTGAAGGAGCACCTGAAGGAGGATATTTACTGGCATGCGGCGATATGCTCCCAACTGAGTCCTCCCCTGAAAAGGTTTTTGAAATGGTAAGAGCCGCACATTCTTACATCTATCAATGATTTTTCCGGAGGCAACAGATGAAAGAAGTGGATTTCAATCTAAACAAAAGGGTTGCATTAATCACAGGTTCAGGAGTGGGAATAGGAAGAACAATTGCTCTCTGTCTGGCGAAGCATGGAGCAAGGATTGCCGTTCATTACAGGTCAAGCCAGAAAGGAGCCGAGCAAACCCTGAATGAAATCAGGAATCTCAACTCTGATGGAATTTTAATTCAAGCAGACCTTGTTGATGAAACCCAGGCAAATAGGACCGTTGATGCCGTTGTCTCAATGTTTGGTCGGCTTGATATACTTGTTAACAATGCCGGTTCTCCTGTTAAAAGAAGCAGGATTTGATCTCTGGAAAAATGTCTTTGATGTGAATATGACAAGTGCTTTTATGGTGACAAAAAGAGCAATTCCACATCTTCGGAAATCAGGAAATGGCGCGATTGTGAATATCATTTCCCTGTCTGTTCAAACAGGTGGAGCCAATGGTGCCGGTCCCTATGCCGCTGCGAAAGGTGCATTGCTTGTTTTTACAAGAACTCTTGCGAGAGAACTTGCACCAGAAGTTCGGACAAACGCAGTCATTCCAGGCGTAATAGAGACACATCACCATGAAATATTCAGCACACCCGAAAGGATGGAACAATACAAAAAAGAAACTCCACTGGGCAGAAATGGAACAGCAGAAGAAGTTGCGGGAGCAGTTCTGTATCTTGTGAGTGATGCTGCCTCGTTTACAAATGGAGCAATCATAGATGTCAATGGTGGTAGGTTTCTCAGATAAGAAAACTCAGAAAAAAATAAATCTTCTGTATGGCCAGTTATTGTCTAAACACGGAGCGCCTTCTGTTTCAGGTCAGTGGAAATTATGGTGCAAAAGACCAAAATCAAATAAAGAAAAAGAAATCATCATCATAGAATCAATTCTGACACAGAGGGCAAACTGGAAAAATGTTGAAATGGCAGTATCGCGACTAAAGGAAGCAAGATTATTAAGCCTGCAATCAATTGCAGAAGCAAAGCCCGAGATTATTGAAAAACTGATAAAGCCAGCTGGTTTTTACAGACAGAAGGCAAAGCGACTTAAAAAACTTGCTGAATTCTTTGTCAGGGAAATTGGCGGAATTGACAGGGTAAAAAAGGTTGAAACGTCTCTCCTGCGGAAAAAACTTCTATCCATCAACGGCGTTGGAAAAGAAACTGCTGATGATATTCTTCTTTATTCTTTTGAAAGGCCTGTCTTTGTAATAGACGAATACACAAAAAGATTTGTCAGATTGCATGAACTTTCAAACAGGTTTTCTTATGACTTTCTTCAGAAACAGTTTGAAACCTCCATCAAAAAGGATTATAAAATATATCAAGATTACCATGCTCTTATTGTGATAGAAATGAAGGGAAGAAATGATAAAAAGAGGTATAGCAACATTCACGCTTGACACAGGCGAATGCCCGCGATGGCTGTTTGAAAGAATGGTAAAACTTGGAAGTCAGGTTCTTGAGATTATTGTTGATGAGTACGGACCAGACGAGTTTATTGCGAGAATTTCGGACCCGGTGTGGTTCCAATCTCTTGGAACAGTGCTCGCATTTGACTGGAATGCCTCTGGACTTACAACTGTGCTTACTGCATCCCTGAAAGAAGCAGTGAAGGGAAAAGAAAAACATCTCGGCATTTTTATATGCGGCGGAAAAGGAAAAACATCCCTCAAGACGCCAGAAGAAATAAAGAAGTGGGGAGAAAGGATTTATCTTCCAGAATCTAATGTGAAAACCCTTGTATATGGTTCAAGAATCACTGCAAAGGTTGATAGCAGTTTAATACAGGATGGCTATCAGATATACCACCATGCATTTTTCTTCTCAAGAAATGGGGCATGGACGGTTGTGCAGCAGGGAATGAACCAGCAGAATTCCACTGCCCGCAGGTATCACTGGTTTTCTGAAAAGATTTCTGATTTTGTGTGTGAACCTCATTCAGGAATTATAAGCCATCTGATTACATCCTGTCTGAATATGACTGCCAGGGAAAGTGAACAGAACCGAAAGACCAGCACTGAACTTGTGCAGGCAACCTATTCTGGTTTGATGAAGGACATTCAGATATTGAGGAAACATTCAGGCAGTGTTTCAAAAATGATTGCATTGAAACACCAGCAACAGGAACTTGTCTTTGCTGAATTCAAGAACACTGAATTCCACTATCATCCTGTAATTGAAGAGGACTTTTCGCGCAGTGGGTATCTTGAAAGAATCCTTGCAAAACTCTGCGATTATAAACCGGAAAACTACGAAAAACTCATCAGCATAGAAGGTGTTGGACCTAAAACCGTAAGGGCTCTTTCTCTTGTTTCTGAACTGATATACGGCGCACCTGCTTCCTATAAGGACCCGGCAAGATACTCATTTGCACACGGCGGAAAAGATGGCACCCCTTACCCTATCAACAGACAAACCTATGACAGCACAATATCCTTTTTCAGAAAGGTTATCAACAAAATAAAGGCATCACCGTCAGAAAAAAACTCAATGCTCAGAAAACTCGGGCGATTTCAATAAACTCACAGTCCGGCAATAAACTTAAACCAGATTTTATCTCCCTCGGGCTTGTTCTCAACCGACATTTCCTTCTGATATTTAAGTATGAAACTCATCCTGCCAGAGTCAAATTTTAACTGGGGTCCGATTGCGAAAACATTACCTTTATTACCATCTCCAACCTTAACACCGTTTTGTTTGTCATCAGTTGTCTGGGTGTAGTAATATCCGCCCAACCCGAGTGTCAACTTCTTGTTGATTTTTTTTCCTATGGTGTAGTCATAGTGAAATTCCTGGCCTGACTTATACCTGGTTGCATCGTTTTCATAGTTAATGTCATACATAAACTTTCCAGAAACCTCCCATCCAGTATCAGATAAATAGGTAAATGCGAAAACAGGTTCCACTGTCCAGTAGTTCCTGCCAACATTGGCAATATCCTTCTTGTCATAAGCACCTGTGGGAATAATGATTTCAATTCCTGCAGCAGAGTGAAGATTTTTTGAATGCCACGAGATAATGCATGGGTCAACAAAGATATCGCCAAGGCCTGTTTTTGAATCTTTGCCAGTAGATGTCTTAACATCAACGTACATAATAGGAATAAGAGTGTGTATGCCCCAGAAACCACCGAGAATTTTCTTTTTACTGACATAAACCAATCTTGAAACATTGCCATAGGCAGTAAGTTTGAAATCTGGGTCCACGCTTTTCCCATCAGAATCTCTGAACGTATCAGAAAAATAACCAACAGTATAGTTAATGTAGTAAAAACCAGGCGGCGGAACTGCACCACACATAAAGTCCTCTGCACCATTAGGATATGCTCCACCGCCACCTTCAGTTGCAAAACATACACCAGCAAGAACAAAAATGCCGCAAATGAAAAGAAAAATTTTAAGAGGTTTCATAATACCTCCTATTTATACGCTTTGAATAATTGCTGAAACTTTTTTATTTCACCAGTCACATCATCTGCCTTCAGCACTGCTGAGATTGCACACACGGCGTCTGCACCTACCCTTACAACAGCAGATGCATTTTCAAGTGTTATTCCGCCGATTGCAACAACAGGAACAGATACTGCAAGTTTGACTTCACCAAGAACCTTTAATCCTACAGGCGATTGGGCGTCTGGTTTTGTGTTTGTAAAAAAAATTGGCGAAACAGCAATATAATCAGTTCCTTTTTTTTCTGCTTCAATTGCTTCCTCAACACTGTGAACTGTAACACCAATAATCTTATCCTTGCCGATAATCCTCCTTGTTATGGAAACTGGCAGGTCATCCTGTCCAAGATGCACGCCATCCGCATTAACTGCGAGACAGATATCAATCCTGTCATTGATAATAAAAAGTGCATCTTTCACAAGTTTTCTCAGCTCAAATGCTTCGTTATACATCTTTAGCGTTGAACTGTTCTTTTCTCTATATTGAATAATGCTAACACCTGCATTCAAAGCACAGAGCACATCATTGATTGTACCATTGCGGCTCAGGCCTGAGTCAGTGATAAAGTAATATCCCCTGATTTTCTTATTCATTTCACCTTTTCAATTTTTTCCATTTTCTCTACTGTTTCTCTGTCAAGAGAAAAAAGGCAGTCAAAAAGTTTCTCCTTGAATGAGCCAGGCCCTTTTGATTGCTTCGCGGCAATTTCAGAAGCAACCCCAAAACAAACAAGGGCCGACACTGAAGCAAAAACAGGATTTTTTTCAACTGCTGCAAAGGTCCCGATGACTGAATTTACCATACATCCAGTTCCGACAACATGCGTAAGCATTTCATCCCCATTTCTCACAATATATGTTGAATCCCCATCAGAAACAATGTCTTCCTTTCCTGTTACAACAACTGTACATACCCTTTTCTTTGCCAGATTTTCAGCAACATTTAACATATCTACATTGACCTTTCCTGCATCAACTCCTTTTGTCCTTACGTCTTCTCCAGCAACCCTTGCAATTTCAGAAGAATTTCCCTTGATAATATCAATGTGAAAATATTCAATCAATTCAAATGCCTTTCTATCGCGAAGTTTTGTTGCGCCTGCACCGCACACATCAAGAACAACAGGTACTTTTCTGATATTTGCAGCCCTGACTGCAATCTTCATTGAATCAATAAAATCAGTCGTAAGCGTACCAATATTCAGAACAAGGGAAGATGCGATATTAACTATTTCTGAAACTTCTTCAGGCGCGTGAGCCATAACAGGAGAGCCACCAAGAACCTTTACGATATTTGCACAATCATATATTGTTACCCAGTTAGTAAGATGATGAACAACCGGCTTTCGCCACTTTATCCTTGAAACAACATCAAATATATCAAGATTGTTGGTCATTGTGCATCCTTTCTATTCTATTTTAATATTTTATCACAAAGTTTATGCTGAAAACCCAAAAAAACAAAATTTCATTGCAGAAGTTGAGATACATAGGTAACACCTTCCTGTTTTTTGAAAGAGTTTC
>DYKA01000170.1 GCA_020722805.1 Vermiphilus sp. | reverse complement strand
GTCTCTTTATTTTATCAAATTTTCAAAAAATTTCACTGATGCAAAACAACCCAGGCAAAAAAAGCAGCCCCGAAACCATTATCAATATTTACAACAGCAACACTTGGAGCACAGCTATTCAACATTGTCAACAGAGGCGCAAATCCATTAAGATTGGTTCCATAGCCAATAGATGTTGGCACTCCTATAACAGGTTTTCCTGTAATCCCGGCTATAACCCCTGGTAGTGCCCCTTCCATCCCGGCAGCAACAATTAAAATCTTGCATCTGTTTATTCTTTTCAGGTACGGAACTACCCTATGGATACCGCTTATCCCAACATCATATACCCTTTCAACTCCTGCACCGAGAATTTCAAGTGTTGTGGCTGCTTCTTCAGCAACAGGATGGTCAGAAGTGCCGGCGCAAATGACTGCAATTTCTTTCTTTTTTCTTTTTTTCACTTCAGCAGTAATAATCCTCGCTTCTGGAAAATAGATCAGATCCGGATGGGTTTTAAGTATTTCGTTTGCCTGTTTTTCAGAAACCCTTGTTGCAATGAAGTTCTTATATTTTTTCCGTAGTTCAGAGATTATTGCTGAAAGATGCTCTATCTTTTTGCCTTCTCCATAGATTATCTCAGGGAAACCAACTCGCAGAGCCCTGTGATGGTCAATTTTTGAATGGACAAGCTCTGCAAAAGGAAGGAATTTCAGTTCTTCAAGTACATCCTGAAGAGAAATGTTTCCCTTTTTGTATCTCTTAAGAATTTCTTCAAGTTTTCTTCTTTCCATTAAATTTATTTTACAATATTTTCAGACAGGACGGAACATTGCAGAGTAATTATGCCGGTCAGGTAAGAATCGGAACTTTTGTACATTCTGGATACAGAACCTTATGACCCAATCACATCAGTGTTTTCCCTGAATGTTGATATGCGAATTTCAAAGGTGATATCCTGGATTTGTATTCTTGTTTTTCTGTGATAAAATTTTCAAAATTTACATTGTTATGGAACCATTATGCAAGATTGTTGCAGCATTTGTCCTTGTAATTATTCTCAGGACAGCTGCTTTTCCAATGAACAAAAAAATTACCACTATCTATGTGGCAACCGACGGGAATGATGGCTGGTCTGGACTTTATCCTGACGCAAATTCCGATAAGAACGATGGCCCTCTGGCAACCATTGAAGGAGCAAGAGACAAAATCAGAAAAATCAGGTCATCCGGCAGTTTTCCTGATAGAATAAATGTCCTGATTCGCGGTGGCAGATATCAGATTTCAAAGCCAATCGTTTTTACCCCCGGAGATTCAGGACCAATTACCTATGCCAGTTTCCCCGGAGAAAAACCAATTCTTGATTGTGGGGAAAAAATCACCGGGTGGAAGAAAACAACTGTCAATGGTACAGATGCATACGTTTCAGAAATTCCTGAAGTGAAAGATGACAAATGGTATTTCAGACAGCTTTTTGTCAATGGAAAAAGAAAAAAAAGAACATCCCTGCCAGAGAAAGGATTTTTCAGGATAAAGGATGTCCCTGAAATGAAACAAAAGGCAGGTCTATTTGATGGTA
>DYKA01000061.1 GCA_020722805.1 Vermiphilus sp. | reverse complement strand
TGTGCCTCTGTGCCTGAGTATCGCGCTCTTTGTTGATAGGTATTAACTTTGTGTCTACGCATAACGGGCTCCAGTAAGGGTTTACGATAATCTTGATGCATACCTTTTTCAGCATTTCAACTGTTCTTTTTCTTGTCTGGATTTTTTTCTTCAGTTATCATCTTTCATGCTCTTTTTCAGGAATTTTTCAATTCTTCTTACCGAAACATCCCTTCCAAGGATCTCCATTAGCTCAAACAGTCCTGGCCCCTTTGTCATTCCGGTTAACGCAAATCTCAATGGATGAAAAACCTCTCCTGTTTTCAAGTTTTTTTCCTTGCAGAATTTCCTTATTATATTTTCAATCGCTGACCTTTCAAACTGTTCTATTTTTTTTATTTCAGGAAGAATTTCAGACAGTATCTTAGATGTCTCAGGTATCCCGAACTTTTGTAACAGTTGTAAATTCCAGTCAATATCTTCAGTTATGTAAGGGGCAACCCTTTCAGGAACATCCTCAAGGATTCTGAATTTTTCCTTTTCAAGTTCCACGATTTTTTCAATGATCTGCCTGTGTCTTTCTATATTTGATTTTTCGTAGCCGGCTTTCTCAAGAAAAGGGATTGATAATTCTGTGATTTCTTTTGCCGATTTCATTTTCATATACTGGCTGTTCATCCACAAAAGTTTTGCAGGGTCAAATATTGCATTGGATTTATTGCATGCTTCAAGTGAAAACTCTTGAATCAACTGCTGTTTTGAAAATATCTCCTGATTGTCTTTGCTGCTCCAGCCAAGAAGAGCCAGATAATTGAACATTGCATTTGAAAGAAATCCACTTTCTCTGTATTGTCGTACGCTGGTTGCTCCGTGTCTCTTGCTTAAACGTGTTCTGTCAGGTCCGAGCGTCATTGACATATGAGCAAACTGTGGCGGTGTTTGTCCAAGAGCCTCAAATATAAGAATATGTTTCGGGGTATTTGAAAGATGGTCTTCACCCCTTATTACATGTGTAATTTTCATCTCAAAATCATCAATAACCACGGCAAAATGGAATGTCGGGATCTCATTTGATTTCATAATAACAAAGTCATTTATAGAATCTGCCTCAAACCTTATTGTTCCCCTGATAATATCTTTCACAATGACTTCCTTCTCAGGTACCTTGAATCTCAGGACAGGTTTTCTTCCTTCTGATTGAAACTTTGAAATTTGCGCATCTGAAATGTTTCTGCAGTAATTATCGTATCCGCCTGTCTTTGCCCTTTTTTCAATTTCTTCTCTCGTGCACCAGCATCTGTAGGCTTTCCCTTCGGAAAGAAGGCGGTTTGCGTATTCACGATAAAGATTCAGACGGTCCATTTGTCTGTAAGGCTGGTATGGGCCACCAGTATCAGGGCCCTCATCCCATGAAAGGCCGAGCCATTTCAGGTCTTCAATGATGCTTTCTTCAAATCTACTGTTTGACCTTTCTACGTCAGTATTTTCTATGCGAAGGACGAAGACACCGTTGTTTTTTCTCGCAAACAGATAATTGAAAAGCGCTGTGCGTGCATTTCCGATATGAAGATAACCTGTAGGACTTGGTGCAAATCTCACTCTTACCATTAATTTTCCTCCTGGAATACCCTGGTGGATTAACATAATAATGTACCTGTTTTTGAAGATTATGTCAAAAGAACAAAGTAGTATGGTTACTGAAATTCCGGTATAAGAACTGGATTTTTAGGGGAAAGAGGGGTAGAATTTCCGAAAAAGGAATTGCCGAAGGTAAGAAAAGGGACAAAAGCGGCAAGAAGGGGAAAAAATAAAAACACAGGTAAATTTGGCAGAACTCTGGACATATCTGGGAGTTTAAAACCTACTACAACACAAAAATTGCTGAAAAAATGCACTCAATCGTCATTTTTCTACGGAAGGACACAACGGAGAAACAGGATGCTACCGAGAGAACGCGTCATTGAGGTAATCAACCACCGCAAGCCTGACCGTATTCCGATATATGGTTGGCTGTTTGCCAATATGGAAAAACAGATATCAGAAAGGTTCGGTTCTGTGAGGAATTTTGAAGACATCTATGAATTTGATATGGCTCACATCTTCGGAGGTCCTACCCCATACATTAACGAACAGATAAAACTGTTGAGAAAGGAGACAGGAGGTATGATTGAACCTGCACATCTTACTGAAGTACAGATGAACGATACTGATAATCTTGCAGATTACGAGTCCATAAAAAATGCCATCAATTACTATAAGGGCGAAAAGGGACGGTTTGTTTACGTACAAACCCCTGGGATATTTGAATGCCTTAACAGTGTTTTTGGAATAGAGAACCATCTATGCTGGCTGGCACTTTACGAAAAAGACCTCCATAGGGTCTATAAAAGACAGGCTGAATGGAACCTGCGGTTTGCCAATAACTGTCTTGACTTAGGCGCAGATATGGTTCACGTTTCTGACGACTGGGGCGGGCAGAATTGTCTGCTTTTCAAACCAGAGACATGGTGGAGATTGATATATCCGTATCATAGATATATCTGTGAAGGCGTAAAAAAACGTGGGGCATATGTAAGTCTGCACAGCGATGGGAACATTTCCTCCGTGCTTGATGGAGTGGTGGAACTGGGTTATAACGTTGTGCATCCCTGGCAGGAATCAGCAGGGATGAGTCTTGAATTATTCAAAAAAAGGTATATAAACCATTTTACCGTTATGGGCGGATTGGATATACAGACAACGCTCGGCTTCGGAAAGATTGATTTCCTCAGGGACGAAATCAGACGCGTTATGAATATGTTCCGGGACGGAGGCCTGATATTCTGTACATCCCACTTCGTTCAGGAACACTGCTCTATTGAAGAACTGGTTTTTGCATTTGACACGATAAAGGAAGAACGTTGAAAACAGCAGAAAAACAATCACACGCATACGTGTGAAAAAAACATCCCAAATTCAAACGACCAAACGACTCGCGTAACCCAACACCTGACCACCTCTAAGACCTCAGTGAACTCCGTACATTTCCCCCCTCCCTTGCAGAAGTCCGCCAAAGGGAGAGGAAGAACGTGGTTCAGTGAGGATTTACCTTTTCAAAGAAGATTGATGCTTTAGGCACAGAGTTTTTAATGCTTTTAACTTTGTGCCTACGCATAACAGGTTCAGTAAGGATTTACTGTTATATTATAGTGGGAAAACGCGATTTTTGACATTAGACGCCCATAAGGGGTATAATTATTTACAAAGTGAAAAGAGAAAAACAAACTTAGCAAACAGAGTAAATTACATAAGGCAAGAGGAATAAATAATTTTAATTTTGCAGTTTACAATTTACATTTTGCATTGGATATTTACAAATTGAGAATCTATCAGGAAAATGCTGAACCACGACGGAGGAATTAATGGTGAGGAAATACGAAGCGTGTATCCTGTTTGACCCTGAACTTGACCATGGTGCACTTGAAGGAGAGGTGAACAATGTTTCGCAGGTTTTGATTTCCTCAGGCGCAAGTATCGTTCACCAGGAATTATGGGGAAGACGTAAACTTATGTACCCTGTGAAAAAGAAAAATGAGGGATATTATTATCTTTTTTTCTTTGAAACAACACCTGATGCATTGAAAAAGATAGATGCTGGTTTGAAACACAGGGAAAAAATTCTCAGAACACTTATCCTGTCCAGGAAGGAATTTCCTGAATTTACAAAAAATGGCAAATCTTAATAAGGTTTTTTTGATCGGGAGATTAACAAGGGATCCTGAGCTGAGATATACCCCTTCCGGCAGTGCTGTTGCAAGCTTCGGGATTGCTGTCAACAGAGAATATACTGCAAAAGATGGCAACAAAAAAGAAGACCCGTGTTTTGTCAATCTTGTTGTCTGGGGTAAAAGGGCTGAAATCTGCGCTGAGTACCTTAAAAAGGGTTCCACAATTTTTGTTGAAGGCCGCCTGAGTTACCGGAAGTGGGAGACATCTGAAAAAGAAAGAAGGTCAATGCTTGAGGTTCATGTTGAAAATTTTCAATTCTTGGATAGAACAGTTCCTGACATACAAGGAGAAACGGAAAATGGATCAGAGAACGAAGGATACAAAGAAGAAACAGAAATCCAGAAAGAAGAAACGGGCGAGGGGATGTAAGTTTTGCGAAGAGAAAATCCACGAGATTGATTACAAGGACATCGGACGAATAAGAAGGTATATGAGCGGAAGGGGTAAAATACTTTCATGCAAATTCACAGGTGTTTGTGCGCGACATCAGCGTTCTCTTACAATAGCCATAAAGCGCGCAAGATACATGGCGCTTTTTCCATATGTTCAGGTATAAGGAGTCAATATTATGAAGATTATCCTTACAAGAGATGTAAAGGGCTTGGGACAGGAAGGAGAGGTATATGAGGTTCGTGATGGATATGCAAGAAACTATCTCTTGCCGAGAGGGCTTGCCATTGAGGCAAGTAAAAAAAACATAAGGAGAATTGAGCAGATTAAAAAATCTATGAATTTAAGAAAGGAGAAACTCCTGAAAGAAGCAGAAACACTTCAGAAAAAACTGAACAAGATTTCAATTACCATTGAAGCAAATGCGGGTGAGGAAGAGAAACTATTCGGTTCTGTTACTGCTGAAGACATTGTGGGCGCATTAAAAACCCAGCATGATATCCAGATAGAAAAACACCAGATTCATCTTGAAGAGCCGATCAAAAAACTCGGCATCTACAAGGTTCCTATCCATCTTATCGGCGAAATCAACGCAGAATTAAAGGTATGGATTGTGCAGAAGCAGGACTCTGCCTGACCGGGTAAGAATACCTCGGATATTCAATTGTTTTTGTTTTGCCTGGCAGGTATAATATTAAGAGAAAACCATGGCAAAGAAAAACATACCTGTCAGTGAACAGATACCGCCTCAGAATATTGAAGCAGAGAAGGCACTTATTGCATCAATGCTCCTTGAAGAGGAAGCTTTGATAAGGGGCCTTGAGATTGTTAAAAAAGAATTCTTTTACGACAATCGGCACCAGTTGATATTCAGTGCCATTCAGGAGATTTTTGAAAAGAATATCAAGTGCAACCTCATTACACTTTCCAATTACCTCAAAGAAAACAATAAAACCGAAAAGGCAGGAGGTATAGAGTATCTAACCTCTCTTTTTGATTTTGTTCCAACTGCCGCTCATATTGAGGACTATGCGAAGATTGTGAAAGACAATTTTGTGCTCAGGTCCCTCATCAATGTTTCTACAAGAATTGTCACCGAAGCATACTCGGGTGTTCAGGATGTTGATGCGCTTCTTGACCGCGCAGAGGCAATGATATTTGATGTTTCAGAACACATGATTTCAAGAGAGGCTTATCCAATATCAACACTGATTAAAGAAAATCTTGACCTTTTTGAAAAGATACACTCAAGGCAGGGTCATGTAACAGGGTTGCCCACAGGTTATGTTGACCTTGACAATTTTACATCAGGATTGCAGAGGTCAGATTACATAGTAATAGCAGCAAGACCTTCTATGGGGAAAACAGCGTTTGCCTGCAATATTGCCCAGAATCTTGCGGTCACTCAGAATATTCCTGTTTTGATATTCAGCCTTGAAATGTCAAGGGAACAGCTTGTGCAGAGGATGCTGTGTTCAGAAGCCCGTATTGATTCGTTCCTGATGAGAAAGGGTATTCTTTCAGACAGGGACATGGGCAAACTGATTCAGTCGGCGGGTATTCTGGAAAAAGCGCCAATATTTATAGATGATTCAGCCGCACTTTCCATTTTTGAACTCAGGGCAAGAGCGAGAAGATTAAAGTCACGCGAGAATATTCAGCTGGTGATAGTTGATTATCTTCAGTTGATGCGCGGCAGGGCAAGGTATGAGAACCGCCAGCAGGAAATCACTGATATTTCTGCTTCGTTGAAGGCAATGGCAAAAGAATTGTCAATACCTGTCATTGTACTGTCCCAGATGAACAGGTTGATTGAGAGAAGAGAGGATAAAAGGCCTGTTCTTGCAGATCTCAGAGAAAGTGGTTCTATTGAACAGGATGCAGACCTTGTGCTTTTTCTCCACAGGGACGAACAGTATGACGATTCTGAAGAAACAAAAGGGATTACAGATATCATCATAGCAAAGCATAGAAATGGTCCCATCGGACAGATACGACTGACTTTTAGAAAACACTGCCTGAGATTTGAGAATTATCGGAAGGAGTCATGACTACAAGGTTTATCAGTTCTCTCGGGGTACTTGTTCTTGAAATCATATCATATCTCGGAGAGATAACCTTCATAATCATCAGTGCGTCAAAAAAGATATTTTCAGAAGGGCTTCGCAGGAAAAAATTAGTGCTTGAAAATATGGTGAAGATCGGTATTGATTCATTCCCTCTTGTGGGAATAATATCAACATTTACAGGAATGGTAATGGTGATGGAAACAGCCATAACACTAAAGAAGTTTGGTGGAGAAATCTATGTCGGCGGAATTGTAAGCCTTTCCATGGTGAGAGAACTGGGACCTGTTATAGTTGCTTTGATTGTTGCGGGAAGGGTTGGCGCATCTATTGCAGCAGAAATTGGCAGCATGAAAATTACAGAACAGATTGATGCTCTTGAGGTTCTGGGGGTCAACCCTGTCTCCTATCTCATTACGCCAAGATTATTGTCAGCCATGGTGATGCTTCCTGTTCTTACGCTTATGGCGAATTTTCTCAGTATCATTGGCGGTTATATTATTGGAGTATATATTGTTCATATCGGTTCAGGCGTATACCTGTACCAGAGTTTTGAGTTTATCAAGGTCAGGGATATTTTCATTGGAATAATCAAGGCATTTGTGTTTGGTATTTTGATTATAGGTGCTTCATGTCTTGAGGGTTTAAGAACATCAGGTGGAGCAGAAGGTGTGGGAAATGCCACAACAAATGCTGTGGTAAATGCATTTTTTCTCGTGATTCTTACAAACCTTATTTTGACTGCGATTTTTTATTTTCTATAAGATGATTATACAGGTTGAAGATCTTGTTGTAGTGTTGAAGGAACAGGAAATTCTGCACCGAGTCAATCTGAATGTTCCACAAGGCAAGACAATCGTCATTCTTGGGCAGTCGGGTTCTGGTAAGACAGTTCTTCTGAAAACAATTCTCGGACTCATTCGTCCGCAACAAGGGAAGCTGATGATTTTCGGGCAGGACATGTTCAGGATTGAGGATGAACATCTTTTTAACATCCGCAAGAAAACGGGAATGGTATTTCAGTCATCTGCTCTTTTTGACTCAATGAGTGTATGGGAAAATGTTGGTTTTTCCCTTCTTGAGCACTCTGGCCTGTCTGAAAAGGAAGTGCGAAAACAGGCAGAGGATACGCTTGCGGCAGTCGGACTTGATGATGCTGCGGACAAAATGCCAGAAGAGTTGAGTGGTGGAATGAAGAAGAGGGTGGGTATAGCAAGGGCATTGATTGGCAGGCCGCAGTTATTGTTATACGACGAGCCAACAGCAGGGCTTGATGTCATCATATCTGCCAGCATCATAAAACTTATGGAGAAAATTCACGCTGAATTTTCCACAACAGAGCTGATAGTGACACACGACCTTGCAATTGCCAGAAATCTTGCCGACCATATCGCTGTCCTTCACGAGGGAAAAATTCTTGCTGCAGGCGACTGGGAGCAACTTAAGAACTCAGAAAACGAGTTTGTAAGATATTTCCTAAACATTGGAGAACCGTATGAAAAAGAGAATGCCTGATATTCAGTTTAGGGTTGGGCTCTTCATTTTTCTTGGATTGATTATATTTTTTGTGTTTATTTTTTCACAGGGGAAAATCCTGCGCGGAAAGGGTTACGATTTGAAGATTGTTTACAGCTATGTCGGTGGACTTGACCCCGGCGCACCCGTGAGGGTGAGTGGCTATCGCGTTGGAGAGGTGAGAAATATTGATTTATCAATGGAGCAGGAGAGACCGCAGATTATTGTAACTGTGCGGATAAAACCTGAGATTCGTCTCGGCAGACACAGCAGGTTTATGGTGAGAAACTACGGAATTATCGGTGAAAAATATATGGAGATAATGCCGACTGGTTTAAGGGATACCCCGCTCATAGAACCAGGAGAGACAGTAAGAGGTGAAGATCCCCTTCCAGTTGAAAGATTTCTCAGTGCCGGGGAGGATATCCTCAGAAACCTGAATAGTTTGCTTGTTTCTCTGAACAGAATTACCCAGGACGAAAAACTAAAAACAGAAATTGTACAGATAGCGGACGGGACAAGAAATCTGGTTTCAAAGGCATCAACTGCCATTGACAGGTTCAACCATCTTGCAACAACATGGGACACAACCTCATCTGAGATAAACAGCACAATTTCAGAAATCAGGCCTGAACTGAAGCATCTTGTTTCAAACCTGAGTGCATCCTCAAAAGAAATTAACTCAATTATTACAGACAATCGCGAAAAGATAGACCGTGTTATTGCCAACCTTGACCACACGCTTATTGAACTGGATAAGACCCTTTCAGGAGGTTCACAGCAGTTCAGAAGCGCAAGTGAGGCATTTGTGAAAGCAAACAACAGAGTAACTGGCCTTATTGAAAAATTGGAAAGTCAGGGGCTTTTTGCAGAACTTATTACAGACACCGAAATTGCGAGAGACATCAAAGAGACAATCAGGAGTTTGAAACAAACATCAACAGACCTCAATATTTCATTTATCAAATTGGGATATGTCAGTGATCAGATCTCTGCTGTTTTATCTGATATCCGCTCCGGCAAAGGGACTGTGGGGAAGCTTATTGCCCGGGATGAACTATATAATCAGGTTTTTGAAATGGTGCAGGACCTTAAAGCCCATCCGTGGAAGATACTTTTCAGGGGTAAATAAAAATGACAAAGGAGAAAAAAATCTTTGTCTGTCAGGAGTGCGGGCACATCTCTGTCAGATGGCTTGGTAAGTGTCCTTCCTGTGGAGCGTGGAATTCATTCTATGAAGAGCGAACCAATCAGGCAACTACCTTTCATGAAAAACAAAAGCCGCATCTGATCAGTGAAATAAAATCGTCAGACAATATCCGAGTGTCAACGACGATTGGCGAGCTTGATAGAACTCTCGGCGGCGGTCTTGTTGGTGGTGCAGTTGTTCTTCTTTCAGGGGAACCCGGGATAGGAAAATCAACGCTTGTTCTTCTTGTTTCTGCCAGGCTTTCAGGGCAGGGCAAAAAGGTTCTTTACATTTCTGCTGAGGAATCTCTTCAACAGGTAAGTATGCGGGCAGAACGACTCGGGATAAAGAACGCAGGCACTCTTTTTTTCGTTCCCGAAAATGAATTAAAAACAATAGGCGAGGCTCTGGAGTCAGTTATGCCGGATACTGTTATTGTTGACTCTGTCCAGATGATTTATGATTCAGAGTTTGACTATCCCTTTGGTTCTGTGTTTCAGGTAAAAAGGGCAGCACAATTTTTCATAGAATGGGCGAAAAAGGGAAACCATTCGGTCTTCCTGATAGGACACATTACAAAGGAAGGAAGTATTGCCGGCCCAAAAATTCTTGAACATCTTGTTGATGTTGTTCTTTATTTTGAAGGCGATAGATTATCAAACCTCAGGATATTACGGGGTATGAAAAACAGGTTTGGTTCAACGGATGAGATAGGTGTATTCAAAATGGATAGTTCTGGACTTGTGGAAGTTCCTGATTCCAGTCGTCTTTTTGTCAGCAGTATTTCTGCTGCCCATCCAGGTCTTGTTATTTTTCCAGCGCAGGAAGGAAGGCGTACAATTCTTGTTGAGATTCAATCCCTTATCACAACAAGTTATCTTGGAGTGCCAAGGCGCACATTCACAGGTCTTGATTACAACAGGGTTAATCTGGTACTTGCGGTTCTTGAGAAAAAGCTCAGGATGAACCTTGCCAGCAGAGATGTTTATTTTAATGTTTCCGGAGGACTCAGGATAACAGAGTCAGCCGCTGACCTGGCGATTGCAGTTGCTTCAATCTCATCATACAGGGATGTTTCATGCCTGCCCGAAACTGTTTTTATTGGAGAGATTGCGCTTACAGGTGAAATAAGGCCTGTTCAGCATATTGCCACCCGTCTTAAAGAGGCAGCACGTCTTGGTTTCAAACAGGCATTTGTGCCCCCTGGCTCAGAAGGTGTTTCTTCATCCGGGATAAAAACAGTAGAAGTTGGATGGCTCGGAGATATTGCAGGCCTTGCCTTTAAAGGTGCAAAAGATGATATACATAGGTAACACCCCAAATCTCCCCACCTTCTTTCCCTTTTGGGAGAAAGAATGGGATGAATATCTGCATGTTATCCACTGCAATAGATGATGTTGAAACTTTTAATCGCTTGCTAACTGACTGGCTAATAGAGTATAATTTTACCAGACCACATCAATCCTTAGGTTATATCACTCCTATGGAAGTTTTATATCAAAAACAGGAAGCAAAAGTGTTACCTAAATACCCTACTTGTACAACGACTTGACAAAATTGTTAAGATGATTTAAAACATACTAAACAAAGGAAAAGATGGA
>DYKA01000060.1 GCA_020722805.1 Vermiphilus sp. | reverse complement strand
ACTTTATTATCCAGAGTATTCACCTTTTTGACTTTTATCGTATCATCTCCTTCTGTGATGGTGAAAACAAGACGATTTTCAGAAAGCTTCACAACAATATGCGAGTTCTGGGGAAATCTCTCCCTCAGTATTTCTTCTGAAAGAGGGTCCTCAAGATACCTTGAAATAGCCCTTCTCAATGGTCTGGCTCCAAACTGTGGATCTGTCCCTTTATTTTTCAAGAATTCCCTAGCCTCGGGTGAAAGGGAAATTGAAAAACCCTGTTCCTTCAATCTCTGTGCAACCTTTTCAACCTCAAGGTCAACAATCTTCAGAAGGTGTTCCTGCTCAAGAGGATGAAAAACAATAATCTCATCAAGCCGGTTCAAAAACTCTGGCCTGAATGTTTTTTTAACCTCGTCAAGGATTCTTTCTTTCACAGCACTGTACGGAAGATTTTCACTGTTTTCTTGAAAACCAATCGTTGATCTGTTTTTAAGGTGCTGGGTACCAATGTTTGATGTCAGGATAAGTATCCCGTTCTGAAAACTCACCCTCCTTCCGAAGCTATCAGTCAGATGGCCCTCTTCAAGAACCTGCAACAAAAGATTGAAAACATCAGGATGCGCCTTTTCTATTTCATCAAGCAGCACCACTGAATATGGCCTGTGTCTTACTTTTTCAGTAAGTTGTCCTCCTTCCTCATATCCAACATAGCCGGGCGGCGCTCCAATCAACCTGCTGATAGCAAATTTTTCCATATACTCAGACATGTCAATCTGAATGAGTGCCTGGTCATCACCAAAAAGAAATTCAGCAAGAGCCCTTGCAAGAAGTGTCTTGCCAACGCCTGTCGGACCCAGAAAAAGAAAAGAACCAATGGGCCTCTTTTGATCCTTAACACCTGCCCTTGAACGTCTGATTGCACGGCTCACTGCTGAAATTGCTTCATCCTGTCCCACGACAACCCTGTGTAGGTATTCTTCCATTTCAAGAAGTTTTTCTCGCTCTTCCTTGCACAGTTGAGAAAGAGGAATACCTGTCCATCTTGATACAACCTCGGCAATCTCTTTACCTGAAACCGTCCTTTGTGAATCAGGCAGTGACCTTTCCCAGGCGGTCTTTATTTCATCAATGCGGCTGCGAATCTCCCTTATGCGGTCTCTTATTCTTGCTGCTTTTTCAAAATCCTGCTGGATTGTTGCCTGTTGCTGTAAAGATGCTAACTGGTTTGCTCTGTTTTCAAGTTCTTCAATCTCCGGGGGTATGCAAGAGAAAGAAAGCCGCTGTTTACTGGCTGCTTCATCAATGAGGTCTATCGCCTTATCCGGCAAAAATCTACCTGTTATGTATCTATCTGCAAGCTTCGCAGCAAGAACAAGTGCCTCATCTGAAATCTTCAGTTTGTGATGTTCCTCATATTTCTGTTTCAAACCGCGAAGAATCTCTATTGTTTCCTGCACTGTTGGAGGATTCACGACAACCGGCTGAAATCTTCTTTCAAGGGCCGCGTCCTTTTCCACATATTTTCTGTATTCATCAAAGGTTGTCGCACCTATACATTGAATTTCTCCCCATGAAAGTGCAGGCTTCAGGAGATTTGAGGCGTCTATTGCGCCCTCTGCTCCTCCTGCACCAACAAGGGTATGCAGTTCATCAATAAAAATAATGATGTTTTTGTTCTGCTTAATCTCGTCAAGAAGAAGCTTCACCCTCTGTTCAAATTCACCGCGATATTTTGTACCGGCAACCAGACTTGCAAGGTCTATCATTATAATTTTCTTGTTCTTGAGTATGTCAGGAATTTCTCCTGATGCTATTTTTTGAGCAAATCCTTCAACAATTGCAGTTTTGCCAGCCCCTGCCTCTCCAAGCAATACCGGGTTATTCTTCTTCCTCCTGCACAAAATCTGTGTAACTCTTTCAATTTCTCTTTTGCGGCCGATTACAGGGTCAAGCTTTTTTTCCTCTGCAAGCTGTGTCAGGTCCCTCCCATAGGCATCTATCGTGGGTGTCTTTGATTTTGCATGCGGCTGGGATACATACTGGGACTGCTGATGCTTATTCTTTGAAAGGTTTTCCGGTTCTCCCCACAAAAGACCTTCTATCGCCTTTCTTATATTGTCAACAGTCAGGCCAAAGCGGATAAGAACCTTTGCAGCGAGGCCTTCTTCTTCAGCCACCAGTCCTATCAGGAGATGTTCTGTCCCCACATAATTATGTCCGAAATACTGCGCCTGCCTGTAAGAAAGAGCAAGAACTCTTTTGACCTCTGGACTTAACGGAATTTCACCTGCGGTAAGAAGTGGTATGCCTATCCTTATGTTTTTTTCAAGTTCAAATTTCAGGTGTTCAGGGTCTACTTTCAAAAAATGCAAAACAGCAATACCCATCCCCTGACCCTCCTCAAGCAGTCCGAGAAGTATGTCTTCTGTTTCTATCTGACTGTGTCCATACCTTATGGCATGCTGCCTGGCAATCTCAAGAACTGTCTTTACTCTTTTTGTAAATCTTTCAAAATACTGTTCAAACATATATGCTCCTGAGTTTTTCCCTTAATAGTTGAAGCCTGAAGGCGTCCCTTTCCTCAGGCCGAAGGGCACCTCCTGCCTCAATCTGAATTGATGCAGGAAGAACTCTATATATTAACCTTTTCAATAATTTCCCCTCCCTCTGTATGATACCCAAATTTTTACCAAAAAGCAAAAGTGAAATTCCTTTTATTGCCTGTCTGGAATCTATCCCTGAAGTGGTTGAATCATAAATCCAGTCAAAAAACATCCTTATCCTATCCATTACGCGCCTGACGCTGACTTTTCTCATTGCCAGAAATTCCTGCTGTTTTACTGCTCCTATTATTGAACTCATACTCCTGCATATATCCAGTTCTTTTTCCCCGAGGGCAGGTCCTGTTGCTATCTGATAGAGATTTCCCATGCTTGCGCTTCCTTCTCCATAAAATCCTCTTATAACACAGCCACGTTTGAGTATCATATCAAAAATTTCTTTTATTTTCTTTGTTGTCTTAAGTGCGGGTATAAACAGGAGTGCAGATGCTCGTAGTGCTGGACCAACATTTGTCGGACAGCTTGTCAGATAGCCAAATTCACTGTCAAACGCATAATGAAGTTTTTCTGAAAGGATATCATCAAACCTGTCAAGGGTGTTCCACATCTTTTCCAGATCTTCATTTTTGTCGCAAATGCAAATCCTGAGATGATCCTCTTCATTTACAAGAATGCGAAGTCCTGTTTCAGGAAACAGTATAAGAACTTTTCCGAAGCCGCTTTCAGCAAATTCAGGACTGATAATATGTCTCTCAACAAAAAATTCACGAATGAGGGCATCTGTTTCTGACATTGGTATGACAAAAGGTGTCCTGTGAAAATCTTTTATTGCATCAATCACCTCATTAACAAGGTATTCAGCATCCTTTTCAGATAAATGATGAGGAAAAACATAGTTTTCAAGATTTCGTGCGATTCTTAATCTTGTTGTAAAAACTACAGGATTTTCATCAATAACCGGCTCATCAAACAGTTTCCTGAGATGTCTGCTTTTTGTCAATAAACTCATCACAGATTCCATTTTTTATTTTCTTGACCTGCCAAGGTCGCACGGATATTGTCTTTCTCTTTTTGGCTTTAAGACGTTCAGATTTATCTGAAGAGCGCATCCTGCTGAGGGGACTTTTCCCCCTGTGTAAAAAAACATTGTGGTAGTTTTTCATGTCAGAAATGATTTCGTTTCTGAAAACCTGATAACAAAAGGCACATCCGGCAAAACCTGATTGTTTCCAGTCGTCCTGTGTCATTCCGCATATAGGACATTTCTTTTTTTTGTTCCTGAACTTTTTTTGTCTGTTAAGGTAAGCATCAATGAGTTTCTTTGTCTCAGGCCTGGTTTTTGCACATTCACTGCAAAAACATCCGCTGACAATTCTGCCTTTGCCTGAAATCTCCATATAGAAAACACTTGCCTTGTTCTTACCGCAGAGTGTACAGAACATTTTAATATTAGTAGATAGGAACACCCTCTTCCAGGACAATCTTATGAAATTCTTCCCTGATTTTACAGGTTAGAGAACCGGATTTACCCGAACCGATAATTCTCCCATCTATCAGTGTCACAGGAATAATTTCTGCTGCTGTGCCTGTGAGGAAGCATTCATCTGCATTGTACAGGTCATACCTTGTCAGCAGTTTTTCACTGACCGACAATCCAACTGTTTTGCCTATCTGTAGTACTGTGTCTCTTGTAATTCCGTCAAGAGCACCTGCGGAAATAGGCGGTGTATACAAAAAATTCCCTGATATGATAAAAATATTTTCTCCAGTGCATTCAGCAACATAACCGTCATTGTTGAGGAAGAGCCCTTCCATTGCTCCTGCATTTGTTGCTTCAATTTTTGCCAGAATATTGTTTAGATAATTCAGTGATTTTATTGCAGGATTCAAACTCTCTGTCAGGTTCCTTCTTGTGGCAATTGTAACAACTGAAAGACCCTTCTGATAATACTCTTCTGGATACAGCTTTATCTTGCTTGCTATGACAAAAACACTGGGCTGGGGACACTTTCTCGGATCCAGTCCAAGGTCTCCTTTACCCCTTGTCACCACAACACGAACATATGAATCCTTCAGTTTGTTTTTCTTAATGGTTTTTTTTATTATCTGAGCCATTTCCTCTTTTGAAACCGGAATTTCAAGAAGAATTGCTTTTGCGGATTTATATAATCTTTCAATATGTTCATCCAGCCTGAAAATTTTTCCGCTGTATGTTCGCAACCCTTCAAAAACACCATCCCCATATAACAGGCCGTGGTCAAAAACAGAAATCTTTGCCTGTTTTTCATTCACAAATTTTCCATCAAGATAAATCCATAGCCCCATTTTTACTCCCTGTGAACAATTTTGCCATCTATTAAGTATATGATATTTGCAGCAATTTTCAAAAAGTTCTCATTATGGGTCGCAATAACAAATGTTTTCCCTTTGTTTTTGTTAAGCGTCTGTATCAAGGTTATCAATTCAAAAGATGAGTCCCTGTCAAGGTTGCCTGTCGGCTCATCTGCAAAAATTATATCAGGATCCCCGGCAATGCTTCTGCATATACAGACCTTTTGCTTTTCACCACCAGATATATAGTTTGGGTACCTGGCGACTTTTTCCTCAAGATGGAATTCCGCAAGAAGATGTGAAACCCTTTCCCTGTGAGCATTCAAAGGAAGGTTCGGCTGTCTTATCATCAGCGGAACCATTATGTTTTCCTCAACAGTAAGCTCTGGTATCAGATGAAAAAATTGGAAAACAAAGCCAAACATCCTGTTGCGAATCTGAGCCACCTGGGTTTCTGAAAGAGAGGAAACATCCCTGCCATTAAGAAACACCTTTCCTGAATCCGGTGCATCAAGAAGAGCAAGCATGTTTAACAGAGTTGTTTTCCCTGAACCAGATGGACCGATTATCACAGTAATTTTCCCGCGTGGAATGGAAAGTGAAACACTGTCAAGCGCCTTTATATCCGCCTCATAAATCCTCGTGATATTCTCTGTGTGTATTATAGAATCTGACATCACTCATACCTCAGCGCTGTTGCCGGTTCAAGTTTGCCCGCCTTGTATGCGGGAAAAACAGAAGCAGCGAGACTCATCACAAAAACTGCCGCGCATATCAAGAAAATTTCCTTCCCCGAGAGTTCCAGTGGAAGATATGAAATACTGTAAATGAATTCTGGTAGGTGGATGATATTATACCTTTTCAAAACCCAGATAATCACACTGCCGAGGGACAGTCCATATACAAGTCCTTTTATGCCAATTAAGAATCCTTCAATCAGGAAAACCGCCCGTATCTGGGACCCTGTCATACCGAGTGTCTTCAAAACTCCTATTTCTCTTATCTTTCTGTAAACAGTCATCATCAAACTGCTGGCTATGTTAAAAGATGCCACGATGATTATTATTGACAAAATCAGAAGCATTGCCTTTTTCTCAAGAGCCAGTGCTGCAAAAAGAATCTTGTTTTTCCTCATCCATGTGTTGACCTTTGCATCGTGTATTATTTCTCTTATTTTCTTTGCGATGTTTTCTGAATGATAAATATCACTGACTGTTATTCCTATGTTTGCAAGGCGCTTGCCTGAAAAAAATTTGTCCTGAAAAATCCTGAGATTCATTATTCCCACTGAAACATCAATATTGTAAACACCGTATTCAATGATACCCTTCACAGGAACAAGAAACTCTTTCGGAGGAAGCCCGCCTATGATAAATATTGTGTCCCCGACACCCACCCCGAGTTCCTTTGCAAGTTCACTGCCAAGAATTATCCCTTCAGAATTGATGCTGTCTGTGTCTCCCTGTCTAACAAACTGTTTAAGATTTGAGATTTCACTATTCCCCTCTATTCCCCTCAGATAGCCACCAATCATATACAGGGATGATTTATAAATTACCTGGGTCTGGGCAAAATAACTGATGCCCGTAATTTCAGGCAGGAATTTTATCCTTTCAGCAATTTTCTCATAATCATACAGGTAAGGGTCGCCCTCAATGACGATGTGCGGATTCGCACCTATAATTTTTCTCTTGAGGTCATTGCTGAAACCATTCATAATTCCTAACACAAGCATAAGACTTGCAACGCCAAGCGTAATTCCGACAACACTAACAAAACCAGTAAACCAGATGAAACTCTCCTGGTGCCTTCTTCCGAGGAACCTTCTTGCAAGAAAAAAAAGACATCTATTAATACGCATTTGATCTGTTCTTTAACATCCCTGATATTTGACAAATCTTCATATAGCGATAAATTATGAAACAAGGTATAATATTTTATCATAAGTCTAACAAGGAGGCCGTATGAAGTTGGGTGTATTTCTGGTTCTGTTTGGTGGAAAGAAATTTGAAGAGGCCCTTGAGACAGCAAAAGGGCTCGGTCTTGAAGCAGTTGAAATAGGTTCAGGGAATTACCCTGGAAATGCGCACTGCAATCCTGATGAACTGCTCGCAGACGACGGAAAACTGAAGGCATTCAGAAAAACAGTTGAAAAATACGAACTTGAAATTTCAGCCCTTTCATGTCATGGGAATCCCCTTCATCCTGACAAAAATTTTGCCGAAGCACACAGACATGCGCAGAGACAGACAATCCTGCTTGCAGAAAAACTCGGCGTCAGGAGAATCATCACATTTTCCGGTTGTCCCGGAGACAGTGAAAATGCAAAATCCCCGAACTGGATTACATGTCCCTGGCCTGATGATTTCTCCAGAACGCTTGCCTGGCAGTGGGAAAACTGCGTTATTCCTTACTGGAAGGAAGAGGCAAAGTTTGCATCAAAGCACAATGTAAAAGAAATATGTCTTGAAATGCATCCGGGTTTTGTTGTCTATAATCCGGAAACACTGCTGAAACTCAGGGATGCTGCCGGTGAGATTATTGGCGCAAACTTTGATCCAAGTCATCTTTTCTGGCAGGGGATAGACCCTGTTAGCGCAGTGAGAAAACTTGCTGGTGCAATCTATCATGTCCACGCAAAGGACACAAGAATTGACAGGATAAATACATCGGTCAATGGCGTCCTTGATACAAAAACATACCTTGACGAGATAAACCGTTCCTGGATATTCCGAACAGTCGGGTATGGCCATGGCGAGGAGTTCTGGAGGGACTTTGTGAGCAATCTTCGTCTTATTGGTTATGATGGAGTATTGAGTATTGAACACGAAGACAGCCTGATGAGCACAGATGAGGGCTTGAAAAAAGCCATATCGTTCCTCAAGGGTATCCTTATCAGTGAACCAAAACTAAAAGCATGGTGGACATGAAGAAAAAAAATCCTGGCCTGTGGAAGATTGTCCTCGGTGGTTCTGGCGGTCAGGGGATTATTACACTTGGGCGGATTCTTGCTTACGTTGGCCTTTCAAAACGTCTTAATGTGAGTTTTCTTCCTGCCTATGGTGCAGAAATGAGGGGCGGATATGTTTACAACATGCTTTCCTTCTCAACAGGTCAGCTTGTTTCACCTGTAATTTCACAGGCTGACTTTGGTATTTTCATGAATGAGAATTCTCTTCAAATGCTGAAACAGTATCTTAAGAATGGTGCGTGGTGTCTATGGAATAGTTCCCTCATAAAGCCAGGCAGGGAAACCAGAAACAATGATATCGGAATCCCTGCCACTGAGGTTGCCGAAAAAATCGGCAACATTAAAATTGCAAATATGGTAATGCTCGGTGGACTTTTAAGGATTCTTGAAAAATACGGTTTTCCTGCAAGAGAAAAAGACATAGCCTGCGGAGTTAAAGAAACCATAAAAGAACAGAAAAATGTAAGTCTGAATATGCTTGCAGTATCAGAGGGGAAACGGCTTGTTGACGAGGTGCTGCGAAATGGTTGACTGGAAGTCCGCAATAAAACAGATTGCTCCGCTTAAATGGCTGATACCAAGAACCGGTTCAATGAATGTGCCGGGCATTGTGTATATTTCAGAATCAATGCTTGACCGTGCGTTTGAAGACAATGTTTTGCAGCAGGTTGCAAATGTTGCATGTCTTCCTGGAATAATATCATCCAGTCTGGCAATGCCTGATGTTCACTGGGGCTATGGTGCACCCATAGGCGGAGTTGCCGCTTTTGATAAAGAAAAGGGCGTCATTGCACCAGGATTTGTTGGATATGACATTAACTGCGGGGTGCGGCTTGTTCGCTCAAATATGCTTGCTTCTGAAATCAACAAAGAAAAACTTGGAAAACTTGTTCAATGCCTTTATGCCAGTATTCCATCAGGTGTGGGCTCAACTGGAAGGATAGTACTGACAAGAAAACAGGTTGACAAAGTCCTCCAGCAGGGTGCAAGATACGCACTTCAGCAGGGATACGGATGGAACTCTGATATTGAAAAAACAGAAGAAAACGGCTGCATGAAAACCGCAAATCCTGATGCAGTCAGCAGCAGGGCGAAGGAAAGGGGTTCAGACCAGCTCGGAACCCTTGGCTCTGGCAATCATTTTCTTGAAATACAGAAGGTCGTGGAAATATATGACAGAAAGTCCGCTGAAATATTTGGACTCTTTGAAAACCAGATTACCATCATGATACACACAGGCAGTCGTGGCCTTGGTTATCAGGTGTGCGATGATTACCTTGTAAAATTTGGAAAGGTAATTTCAAAATATGGAATCCAGATTCCAGACAGACAGCTCGCCTGCGCACCTGTGGGTTCGAATGAAGGAAAGGAGTATTTTGGCGGTATGAGTGCTGCTGCAAATTTTGCATGGGCCAACAGACAGATTATTACTCACTGGATAAGAGAATGTTTTGAAAAGACATTTTCAGCAAGTGCCGAAAAACTTGGACTCTCGGTTGTCTATGATGTTGCACACAATATCGCAAAATATGAAAAGCACACATTTGAAGGGAAAAACGATTATGTCTATGTGCATCGCAAAGGAGCAACAAGAGCTTTCCCTGCAGGTCATACTGCAATTTGCGATGTATACAAAAACATCGGCCAGCCAGTAATAATTCCCGGGACAATGGGAACATCGTCATATGTTCTTGTCGGAACTCAAAAAGCCATAGAGGAAACCTGGGGTTCAACCTGTCACGGCGCAGGAAGAACAATGTCAAGGTCTCAGGCAGTCAAAAGGAGTAAAGGCAGGAAAATAGAGGAAGAACTATCAGTGCTCGGCGTTCTGGCAAAAGCCAGAAGTGCTGGCGGACTTGCTGAAGAAATTCCTGAGGCATATAAGGATGTTGATGAAATTGTCAGAATTGTTGAAGAAGTGGGACTATCAAGAAAAATTGCAAAAATGAAACCGATCGCTGTAATAAAAGGGTAAATTTACAAGGAGGAGAGATGTTGAGAAGAATTGTAATGTTGATAGTAGGCATGGTGGTGGCTGTGATTATTGCGAATGCCCAGGTGGTATGCACACCGGACAAGACAAGTGTTTCTTCAAAATCAGGTGATATCTTTGTTTTTACAATCACAAGTCCAAAACCACAAGATATTTCAATAAAGGTCTATGATTCAAACGGCAGGTATGTGAGAACACTTCTTGAAAAATGCACTACGGAAACACAGTTCAAGGTTCCGTGGAATCTTATGGATGCAGACAGAAAACCTGTTCCTTCTGGGAAGTATGCGATTAAGATAAGGTCTGGCTTGAACCTTGTTCTTGATACATCTTTTGGTAAAAATGGAGTTGTTGGAGGCGATGATACATTCATCAGCCCGAGAAACATAAGGGTTGATAAAAAAGGAAATATCTATGTTCTTGATTATGGCGCAGGAATTATCTTTAAGTTTAATCCTGACGGAAGCCCTGCAAATGATATTGCAGGAAAGAATAAAATAGTTGGTGCTGCTTCTCCTTACTGGGTAAATATTGCTGTTGATGATGATGGAAGGATATATGCCTCAATAGGTCATAGTGTGGTAGTCTATGACCCGAAGTCAGGCGAAGGAATTTATGATATTGGGGGGTTTTTTGGCAATGATGTTAACTGGGAAACAATAGGGCTTCACGAAATTAAAGATTCGGGAGAAAAGATTTAACAAACCTGATTT
>DYKA01000059.1 GCA_020722805.1 Vermiphilus sp. | reverse complement strand
TGACTTTAGGATTACATCTTTGAAAGTTTTAACTTTGAGGCATCGGAATTTCAATGTTTGTAGGAAATTCCAGATGCTCATTCTTGCGTATTTCAGCAAGAACCACCTTAATGTAAGTAGTTGGTTTTTTACCTTATCGGGTTATCAAGGGTGAAACCCTTGATGTTCTTGTGCCTATAAATATGAACGGAACTGAGTGAATATTTACATTCAGGGCAATTTTATTATGGTCTAACGCGATCTCTTGACAGTTGCATACCAGAATGGGTATAAGTAATGAGTGATTAAATTTTATGCGGACAAAAATAGCCGAGGTTTAATAAAAAACATAGAGATAAAAAATCTCAAATTTTTTTTGTAATAATGCTATGATTACACCTGAAAAACTGGATGAAATAATTGAAAAACTTGACATAGTGCAGGTTGTGTCAAAGTATGTGCCTCTCAAAAAAGCAGGCAGAAATTACAGGGCGTTGTGCCCATTTCATTCAGAAAAAACACCTTCCTTTCATGTTAGTGAGGAGAAGCAGATTTTTCATTGTTTTGGATGCGGGGTTGGCGGAAATGTTATCAACTTCCTGATGAGGATAGAAAATCTCACCTTTGTGGAGGCCGCTATGACAGCAGCTGAAATGGCAGGAGTTGAACTTCCTTCCGGCCATTTCTCTCAGGATATGGATATCAGGAAAAAGAAGATTCTTGAGGCAAACAGAATCGCAATGGAGTTTTTCAGAAAAATGCTTGATTCAAGCTATGGGAATACTGCAATTGATTTCCTTGAAAAAAGAGGTATAGACCAGAAAACACGGGAAAAATTCGGTTTTGGATATGCACCAAGCGGTAGTAAACTTACAACCTATCTTAAAGAAAAAAAGCTGCCTCTGTCGGATTTTGAACAGGCAGGGCTCATTGCAAAAAAAGATGACCGGTATACTGATGTTTTCAAACACAGAATCATGCTGCCGATTTTTGACTGGAGAAGCAATATTATGGGCTTTGGCGGAAGGGCTCTTGATCAACAGCAGCAGCCAAAGTATCTCAATTCTCCGGAGAATTATGTTTTCAAGAAGGGAAACATTTTTTATGGTCTTAACTGGGCTAAAGAAAGAATAAAGGCAGCAGGATTCTCAATAATTGTTGAGGGATACTTTGACCTTATAAAAATGCACCTTGCTGGATTTAACAATACCATTGCTCCTTTAGGAACAGCGATTACAGACGTCCATTTGAGAATTTTGAAAAGGTGGACAAATAAGATACTTCTTGTTTTTGATTCTGATTCTGCTGGAAGCACTGCTGCATACCGCAGCCTTGAATCAATCCTTGCGGGAGGATTTGAAGTGAAAATAGGTGTGATGCCGTCTGGTTTTGATCCAGAGGATTTTCTTGACAACTATGGTTCTGAAGCACTAAAAAACCTTTTGAACCAATCAAAGGATTTTGTTGATTTTGCATACCAGATCGGCACTCAAAAATACTCTGTTGACAGCGCCAGAGGCAGGGCTGAAATGATAGAAGATATACTGAGACTTATAAAAAACATACCTGACGAGATTGAAAGAACGCTCAGGGCAGGCCAACTTGCAAAGGTTGTTGGTGTTGATGAAAAACTTCTGATGAAGCAGATGGCTCTGATACCAGAAAAACAGGAGAAACAGGTTATTCAGGAGGTCCCTGCGAAAAGTCAACAGTATGCGAGTGAGATTGCTGAACAAACTCTTGTTGAAATACTTGTGAGGCAGCCGGAATGGGCTGGAGAGATTGCAGAATATGTGGAACATCTGCCGGAAGACCTGAAAATGCTTGTTGACTACTGTATAAGAGGGGATACCTCAACCTTCAGCATTTCAAAGATGCTGAACAAGATGGAAAATCCGCTGCATGCAGGGTTCCTGACGCAGGCAATCCTTAGAGAAAAAGATGGAGTGAGTATTGAAACAACAAAGAAGGTTTTTCGGGACTGTGTGAAACAACTGTACAGACAGTCATACAAGAGAAGGCGAGATGAATTAAGGCAGACTATAAAACAAAAACAGCAAAACGGGCAGCCATGCGAATATGAACTTGAACAATTACAGTTCTGCATACAAAAGATGACTGCCAGAAATTTTGAAACTTTTACATCAAGCCACAGGAGGAATGTTAATGGCAAAGAAGAATGAAAAAACCGCAGCCAAAAATAGTCAGAAAAGTCAGCCGATTGGAGTAAAACAGAAGAAACAAGCCAGGTCTACTGCAAGGATTGCAACAAAAGAAAAAACATTGACATTTTCTGAAGAACGCTTCAGAAAAGCAAAAGATAGGATACTTGCTCTTGGCAAGGGAAACAGGACAGTTTTTCTTGAAGACATCAACAAATTTCTTCCTATTGACACCCCGGGTGATAAGATTGATGAACTCTTTGATGAACTTGAAGAAATGCAGATTGAAATAGGGGATGACCTTTTTGCAGAAACTGAGATTGAAGAAGATACAAGGGGAGCCCTTGAGGACCTGCGCAACCCGCTCAGAGCATACCTGAAGGATGCTGGTTCGTTTAATCTTCTTACATCAGAGGAAGAGGTTGAGATAGCCAAGGCAATGGAAAAAGCCAAGAAAGCCCTGATACAATTAACCAGAAAAGGGAAAAACGGCAGGAACTACGAAAAAATAAAGGGATATGAACAGGGTTTTATCCAGGCAAGGGATAGGCTGATTCAGGCAAATCTGCGTCTTGTCATCAGTATCGCAAAAAAATATTCAAATCCAAAACTTTCTCTCAGAGACCTGATACAGGAAGGAAATATTGGCCTGATGAAGGCAGTTGAAAAATTCAGATATAGGGAAGGTTTTAAGTTCAGCACATATGCAACATGGTGGATAAGGCAGGCAATCACAAGAGCCATTGCAGACCATTCAGCCACAATCAGAATACCCGTCCATATGATTGAAAAAATAAATAAGGTGAACAAGATTTACAGGGTTCTCTCACAAAACCTTGATAGAGAACCCACAGATGAAGAGATTGCTCAGGCAATCAATCTGGACATTGACAAGATTAAGAAGATTAAAAAATCAATGAGACCTGAACCAATCTCACTTGATATGCCTGTTGGAAACGAAGAAAGAGCAACAATCGGTGATTTTATTGAGGATGATGAAGAATCAAGCCCTCTCAGTCATACAAGAAGGACACTTCTGCGTGAAGAACTTGAAAAGGCATTTGAGATACTTGATGACAGGGAAGAAAAAATTCTGCGGCTCAGGTTCGGTCTGGACAGAGATGGTTATGCAAGGACCCTTGAAGAGGTTGGCAAGTATTTTAACCTGACAAGGGAGAGAATAAGGCAGATTGAGGGAAAGGCCATTCAGAAACTCAAGAATGCCCCGCGGGCGGCTAAACTCAAACCATTCCTTGAACAGTTAAGTTTCACATGACGCGGAAGCTCAGTTGAATTTCATCAAATTTCTTGGCACAGCAGGTGCCCGTTTTGTAATGATAAAGCAGCTGCGGGCTTCCGGAGGAATGTGGTTTGAAATAAACGATACCAGAATGCTTGTTGACCCTGGACCCGGCTGTCTTGTCAGGGTAAACAAATCACGGCCGCCGCTTAAAATTTCACACCTTGATGCGATTTTTGTCTCTCACAAACATATAGACCACACAAACGATGTCAATGTTATGATTGAAGCGATGACAGACGGGGGCTTTAATAAAAAGGGGATACTTCTCTGTCCACATGAGGCACTTGAAAATCCGCCTGTAATTTTTCCTTATGCTCTGAAATTTCTTGAAAAGGTCATTGAGATTTCTGCTCCATCCTGCTACACAGTCAAGGAACTGAAAATAAAAATACCACTACAGATGAGGCACCAGACAGAGACATACGGGTTCATAACTGAAAGCAGAAATACTCCCTCAATCGGTTATATACCTGATACTGAGTTTTTTCCTGAGATTATTCCTGCGTATAAGGGCACCGATATTCTGATTGTCAATGTTGTCTTCAGCCAGCCGAGACCTGGAATAATGCACCTTGGATTGCCTGAAGCGCTTGAGATAATAACAGAAATCAAACCCAGAAAGGCGATACTCACGCATTTTGGTATGACAATGTTAAAGGAAAGAATCTGGGAAAAGACAGGAGAACTGTCAAAAAGAACTTCAATTGAAATAATTGCTGCGTCTGATGGAATGACATTTGAACTTTTTAAGTCTGGATGATAAATTCTCTGTGAAAAAAAATCAGATACTTCAGTTTTTGATAAGGGATAAACTAAAAGAGGAGGTAGTATGAGAAATGAAAAACTTGCAATTAACGGCGGAGAAAGGTTAATCCCTGAAGGTTTTATGAAAGCGTGGCCGCCCATTGATGAGATTGACAGGAAATATGTTCTTGCTTCTCTTCAGCAGACAAACCACGCCTTTGGCCCAAACTGCAGAGAATTTGAAAAAGAGTTTGCTGCGTGGAATGGAAATAAGTTTGCTGTAACAACAAACAGCGGCACAGCAGCACTTCATATGGCTGTTGCTGCGTGCGACTGCGGGGCAGGAGACGAAGTTATTGTTCCTGCGTACTCATGGTCATCAAGTGCGACCTGCATTTTGCATCACAACTGTATCCCGGTATTTGTTGACATTGATTTTGACACAATGAATATTGACACAAAAAAGATTGAATCGGCAATAACAGAAAAAACAAGGGCAATCATAGTTGTTCATCTGCACGGGCTCGCAGTGAATATGGATGAAATTCTTTCAATTGCAAAAAAATACAATCTCAAAGTAATTGAGGACTGCTGTCAGGCACATGGCGCAGAGTTCAAAGGGAAAAAGGTGGGACTGTGGGGAGATTGCGCTGCATTCAGTTTTAACCAGAACAAGTGCCTTTGCTCTGGAGAAGGTGGAATGTTTGTTACTGACAACGAGGAAATCTACAGGAAGGCACTGATGGTCTGGTCTTTTGGAGAAACAAGGACTCCTTCTGAAAAAAGGGACTATCACGCCTATGCTCTTGGCTGGATGTATAGAAACAATGATCTTACCGCTGCCTTTGGAAGGGCTCAGCTAACAAAACTTGATAAACACCTGAAAATTCAGCAACAGAACGCATCCGCGCTGACAGACCAGTTAAGGGGAACCAGGGGACTTATAATCCCGTTTGTTCCAAAAAACCATAAACATAACTGGTACAATTATACAATACGACTTGTTCCTGAGGAATTTGGTTGGAAAGGTTCTCCGAGCGTATTCAGAAACGCTGTGATGAAAGCCATACAGGCAGAGGGTGCTGCTGTTAGTGTGTGGCAGAATTTCATTCTGCCGTTTATGACTGTCTTTCAGGCGAAAAATGCTTATGGAAAGGGTTGTCCATGGTCATGTCCAAACAGCAGAAGTGTTTCTTATAATCCAGAAGAGTACCCGGTTGCCCAGAGGCATACAGATACTCATTTTGGAATGACAGAACCACTGCGAGCACCAAACAACACTGATATGGCAATAATGGTGGGCATGGCAATCAAAAAGGTTCTAAACAATATCGGTTCTCTTGATATTGAAAAACTTGGTCAACCCTGAGGGTTGTTTTTCCTGTAAAATTCTGCACCGTAGGAAACAAAGGTTTCGCACATTGCCCTGATTTTTTCTTTTGTATGTCCGACAGCGTCAGGTGATGGATACCATTTTGCAATAAATCCACCATTGTATTTGCCAAGTGTATCTATGAGTTTTCTCGCATAATTTCTTACGTCCTCAACTGTGCCGAAATTCATCGTTTTCTGAATATCCACTGGGCACCAAAAACAGATTCTTCCGCCAAATCTTTTTGCAAGGTTTTCAAGACCCATATTTTCCTGCTGGTCCATCTGGATAACATGAAGACCTGCACAAATCAGGTCATCAAGCAGGTCAATAATATAACCGCATGAATGCAGAAAGTTGATAAGGTTTCTTTTTCTTGCATGCTGGTAAACTTTTGCATAGTACGGTGCAAAAAACCTGTGAAAGATTTCCGGTGAAACCATCGGTCTGTCCTGAAAACCCAGGTCATCTGCTGAACAGATTCCATGTGCTCCAGCATCAGCAGCCATGTCAACCTGGTTAATAGCAAGTTCTGAAAGTTTGTCAAGAAGTTTGTGGAGATTGTTTGGTTCAACATAGGGATCTGTCCAGGCATTTTCGTGCCCACTGAGGTATTCAAGCCGATGCATGAGAGAAAAATCAATGCTGGCCAGGACAAACTTGTCCTGTTTATTATTTTCAGCTATTTCTTTGATATTCCTGTATCTTTCAGGGATTTTGAAATCAGGCCACCTGAATGTTTCAAAGACATCATAGGAATTAAGAGGATGACCTGTAACCTGCCCTTTTGTGATATCTCCTGAAAGCCGTTCCCAGACACAATGCCACTCATCTTCCCACTTTGTATCTGTTGATGGGAATGATGGCTTCCACTTCGGATCCGGAAACACACCCGAACCTATTATGTCGCTTCCATACTCATCAGGAAGGGAATAAGGAACCCTTTCTGGCTTCTGAAAGAGCACTGCTTTTATAACCAGTTCTCGTGATGTCATTATGTTCCCCTTTCAATGTACTGCTGGGCGCAGATATTCGCAAGATACCTTATTCTTGTTATGATCCTTGTTCTCTCACTGACGCTGATTGCTCCTCTTGCTTCAAGAAGATTGAAGATGTGTGAAAGTTTCAGAATATAGTCATAGGCAGGATAAAAAAGTTTCCTGTCAAGGAGGGATTTTGCCTCTTTTTCAAACCCATCAAAAGACGCCTGGAGCATATTCACATCCGCTTCCTTGAATCCAAAAATTGAGTACTGTCTTTCTCTTTCCTTGTGAAGGTATCCATAGTTTGTATCAGAACTCCAGTCAATATCAAAAACTGATTGTTTCCCCTGAAGAAAGCACGCAATCCTGTCAAGCCCATATGTAATCTCAACACTTACAGGTTCAAGGCCTATTCCACCTGCCTGCTGCATATATGTGAACTGCGTTATTTCAAGCCCGTCAAGCCACACTTCCCATCCAACACCCCATGCTCCGAGGGTTGGTGCTTCCCAGTTGTCCTCAATAAACCTCAGGTCATGCTTGAATACATCTATGCCCAAACTTTTCAAACTGTGGATATAGATGTCCTGGATTCTTGAAGGAGGTGGTTTGAGAATCACCTGCATCTGATGGTGCTGATAAAGCCGTATCGGGTTTTCACCATATCTTGCATCTGCTGGCCTCTGGGAAGGTTCAAGATATACAACATTCCACTTTTTTTTGCCCAGTATTCCAAAAAATGTTGCAGGATTCATCGTTCCTGCACCAACCTCTGTGGCATAAGGATGCCAGAGGAAACAACCTTTTTTTATCCAGTATTTCTCAAGTGAAAGAACTATTTTCTGAAATTCCATAGAATAATTATAGCATATTTCGATTGTTTCCCTGTGCGCCGTGTTGAATATGCATCCAGAATTTATCCGGAAACGATTGCAGATCGCCTGCAGCACAGGGTCTGAATTCCATTTATAAAAAGTAGTTTTACTCAAAAAGGTATGGCATAATGAAAGGTTTGTTGAAGAATTACCACGGTAAAAACAGGACATTCTATCTTTCCAGCAATATGGATTTTGACAGGAAAGAAAAATTTTTGTAAAATTTTTTAGTTTTAACCTTACAAAAGGAGGAAAAAGATGCGAGTAAAAATTGATGAAAATGTCTGCACTGGCTGCGGACTTTGTGCAGATACCTGCCCTGAAGTTTTTGAACTGGGAGATACAACTGCAAAGGTTATTGCTGACCCGGTTCCACCTGAACACGAAGAAAAAGCACGTGAGGCAGCAGAGAATTGTCCTGTAGATGCGATATCTATTGAATAAAAAAAATTGTGTACTCAAAATTGCAGGAACATGCCTTGCTCTGATTCTTGCTTCTGGTTGTAATATTTCTCACAAAGAAAAAGCCCGGCAGTATCTGTTGAAGGCACTCAGGGAATACGAAAAGAGTATTCAGGACAATCCATCTGATAAAAACCTGCAGGAAAGATACTACACCCTTGTACAGATGTGTCTTGGAGAAACTCAGGTAAAGATAGAACTTTTCCTTGTTTACCGGATGACCAACCAGCAGAACCAGGCATTAAAAATCCTTGAAGAAATCTCTGAGAAAAACCTTCAGGAAGCAACAAATTATCTTAAAAAAAAACTGGAGTCAGAGTACGGGATAGATCAGAGAATCATAATTTATCAGGCACTCACATATCTAAATCCACAGGACGCAGATTTATTTGACCGGATAGGACGACTTTATCTCGGCACAAACCAGAAAGAAAAAGGAATTGAAGCCCTGCAAAAATCCATTGACCTTGGAAACAGAAACCAGGAAACAATAAAATATCTTGTCAGGGCTTACACAAGCGAAAAAAAATATGAGCAGGCCGCAGGTCTTTTGAAAAATCTTATCGCTGAAAAAGACGATATTCAACTGCATCAGCTGCTCTCAGATGTTTATAAGAAACAGGGAAGGGAAGATCTTTACCTTGCGGAGATAGAAAATATCGCAGGGAAAAAAGGCAGAAAACCCATTGCTTTTGTATTCAAACCAGGCTTTCATAAGCCTGCTCCACCACCGCAAGAACCATCAAAATTGGAGTCATTCACACTTGCTGAAAAAATCAGCGTTGAGCCGTACAGATTTATTGTTGTTGATAAATCATCGCAAGAACTTTTTGTTTATGAATTTGATGGAAAAACAATAAAGGAAATTGTTAAGGTTGTCTGTACCACAGGGAAAAATTCCAGTGATAAGCAAAGGCCAGGGGACTTTGCAACCCCGGAAGGGACTTTTCTCATAAAGGCATTTATACCTTCATCAAAACTTGATCCAAAATATGGAGCAGGTGCTTATGTTCTGGATTTTCCGGATTATCTTTCAAGACGCCTCAATAAGGACGGCAACGGAATCTGGCTTCATGGCACTCCCATTGAAAGACCTCCGTATAATAGCGAAGGATGCATTGTGGTAAATGACAAAGACTTTGAACTGCTTCAGCCATATATTGAGGTGGGAAAAACATTTGTCCACACATTAAAAAATAAACACGATATGAATTTTGCTGATATTGTTCAGGTGTGGCAGACACTTCAAAACTGGAAAAGGTCTTGGGAAAGCCTTGATACAAATAATTATCTTTCTTATTATGATGACAATTTCAGAAGTGATGGAAAAGATAAAAAGGCGTGGTCAGAGTACAAAAAACAGGTTAACAGCAGAAAAAAATATGTAAAGGTTGAACTTGAAAATACACAGATACTACCCTATGGAAAAACAAATTTTGGTTATGTTTTCCTCATTGATACAATACAGAAATATGAGTCAAATAACCTGAAAAGTATAGCAAGAAAGAAACTTTATCTTGCAAAAAATAACGGCAGATACAAAATAATTGGAGAACTTTTAAAATAGCCCTACATTTTCAAAAAAACCTCAATCACAGGAACAGTTACATCTGGCTTCTGTACAGGAAGCAAAAGGGCAGTGATTTTTTTTGTATCGTCCTCTACAATTCCTGCTTGAGTCTTTTTTAATTTAGAAGGGTTATCAAACCGCAGAACAGGTATCTCAGAACCATCATTGAGAAGCTGGACGTAATCAATCATATCCCCGAATTCAACAGGCAAAAACTTAAACGGCCATGAAAAGATATGGATGTAAAGACGGTTTGTTTCTGGATTATAGGTTAATCTACAATCCTTCGGTGTCTTGAAATTTTCCGGTGCTTTCGTGCAACCGTATATGGCTCTGTTGTGTTTTTTCATCCAATCCCCAATACCTTTCAGCCGTTCCATCGCCCTGAAATCAAACTCTCCCCTTGCAGTAGGTCCAACATTCAAAAGAAGATTTCCACCCTTGCTTACAACATCAACAAGCATCCTGACAAGCACATCCACACTTTTCCAGGATGCTTCATCCCTGTGGTATCCCCAGGAACCAGAAAAGGTATGGCATGCCTCCCACACAACAGGTATACCATCAACAGTAAGCCCCTCGGGTACATCAATCTGTTCTGGTGTTAGAAAATCCCATTCATCCGGAAGGTCAAGACGATTGTTTATGAGAATATGTGGCTGCAATCTTCTGATGAGTTTTACAAGTTTCTCACTCTGCCAATCATCTTTTCCTTTTCCCACGAATCCTTCAGGTCTTCCTGGATAATCTGTTGGATAACTGAAATCACACCAGAGAATGTCAATCTTTCCATAGTTGGTTAGCAGTTCCCTTACTTGATTATGAAGATACTCAGTATATTTTTTCATATCCCGGGTCTTATTGAGTTTTTCCCTTTCAGGGTGATTTCTCATAGGATGTAAGCTATCTATTGTAAAATCAGGATGGTGCCAGTCAAGGAGTGAATAATAAAACCCAATTCTCAAATTCTGGGACCTGAAGGCATTAACAAATTCTCTTATCAGGTCTCTTTTTGCAGGGGTGTTTGTAGCCTTGTATTCGGTGTACTGTGAATCCCATAGACAGAAACCCTCATGATGCTTTGTTGTTATCACAGCGTATTTCATACCAGCCTGTTTTGCTGTTTTTGCCCACAGGTCAGGGTCAAAAAGGTCAGGGTCAAAATGTTTGAAATAGGCATCATACTTCTCATCAGGAATTTCTTCTCTCTGCTTAACCCACTCGTGCCTTGCTGGAAGAGCGTATAATCCCCAGTGAATAAACATTCCAAATCTATCGTGAACAAACCAGGATTTATCTACTTTTTCCATTGTTTCCTCCTTGAAAATGTTGTGAATAATAGAAATTTCATC
>DYKA01000169.1 GCA_020722805.1 Vermiphilus sp. | reverse complement strand
GACCTGGTTCAGCAACCTGTTGAGGTCTTTCTTCTACGACAGGCATACGTTCTTGTACAGGTTCACCAGGTTTTGGTTTCTCAACAGCAGCTGGTATGCGTTCAGCTTCTTGCAACCTTTTCGCGGCGGTTTCAGCATCTTCAGCTGCTTGCATTCCTTGGGCAGCAGCTCTGCCTTCTACAGCCGGTCCTTCTTGTAATTTTGCAACTTCGGCAATAGGGTTAGCCTCAGTTTTGACTACTTCAGCAACATCAAGCATCATGCCTTCCGGAGTTGCTGCTACAGCCTTTGGTTGCCGCTGTTTTAGCTATAAGAAGCAAAGAATAAAGAAAGCCCAGGTAAAACTCCTGGGCTTTCTTCAAAACTATTGTTTTAACGAAGTTCATTACAAGAGAAAAAATCAATGCAAAAATGATTATTTAAAGGAGGCAACAGCTTTTCTAGGTACCATTGGAAGTTTGTAATGTTATAGTTTTCAGCTAATGTAATTAATTGACGATCTTCATTAATATTAATTGAAAAAGTATGCATTTTGTTATCATACAAAAATGAAAAGCTTCCTCCTATGGAAGTATTTCCCCAAAATAAACAAACGCCTGTTGTTTCTTTTTTCATTTCTTTTTCTTTAAATATATCTATAAGTGTTTCAAAATTTAAAGATGCATATTTCCAATCAAAATCATTATTTGACTCTGCTGATAAATAGCCAACCTTTCCACTTGTAGTAAAGATTCTCCAGCCTGAATGAGTAAGTATAGGGAGAATTTTAGATCCAGGGATATTCATATTGTTCTCATTTGATAATGAAATCTGGATTGAAGCTGATATTGACATATTGCTCTCCAAAAAATTAAAGAAACTCTACGAATTTAATGCCTTCACTATTTAACCATTCTTTAACAAAAACTGGAATTGGAGAATTTGTGTATAATTCAAAGAGTTTTCCATTTTCAGTTGCGATTTTAAATCTATCCATCATGTCCGACCTAAAATCGCTGAAAAAATCTGGATTTGACTCTATTCTTTCCCAATATTTACCAGCTTTTGCTTCATACCAAACATTGCCGTAAGCCCCATCGAATTCGCGAGCACTATTTTTGCCTCTTCCTTTGAAGCTGCCATGACCTCCAAATCTTTCTTGCAATTGTTCTTCGAAAAGTCTTCCGTTGTCTCGTATTGCCTGTCCTTGTGCTTTTCTTGCCGCTTCAGCCTCAAGTTGTTCAGGAGTCATGTTGCGCCTATCGAGTGGGTTACGTTCTTGCATACCTTCAGCAGCTGGAGATTTGCCCTGTTCAGTGATCTGCTGAGGGCTTTCTGCTGCAGGCACACGTTCTTGTATAGCTTCAACAGGATGTGCTTCTTCTATGACTGGTTTTGCTTTCGCAACCGCTTCGGCTTCTTTAGCTGCTTGTACTCCTTGAGCGGCAGCTTTGCCTTCTACAGCAGCACCTTCTTCTAATTGGGCAACTTCGGCAATAGGGTTTGCGTCAGCTTCAAGTACCTCAGCGGCATCAAGCATTATGCCTTCCGGAGTTACTGCTACAGCTTTAGGTTTGGCAGGGTTAACTTCTTCAACTACTTGAGCGATCTTTCTTACACCTTTTCCTGCAGCATTCAAAGCCTT
>DYKA01000058.1 GCA_020722805.1 Vermiphilus sp. | reverse complement strand
AGAAGTGAGGGGATTTAGGGGAGTTGGACCTACGGGGGATATAAAGGGGAGTGAGCCCCTTTATGGTCAAAATTTACCTTTGTGCAAAATTTTGGTGGTAAGTAAAAATGGAACCAATTACCCTACAGGAGATTTTGAACTGGACAGATGCGGAAATTGTGAATTGTAAGAATGAAATCGTTTTCAGTGGGGTGAGCACTGACTCACGTTCCCGGTGCAAGGATTGTTTATTTGTTGCACTGAAAGGTAAAAACTTTGATGGCCACAGTTTTGTTTCTGATGCTGTAAAATCAGGAGCACTTGCTGCTGTTGTTGAAAGAAGACTTTCTGAGAATATCACCCAGATTATTGTTGATGATACACTCAGGGCACTTGGAGACATAGCAAAAAATTACAGGCGAAGGTTTCACTGCACCGTGGTCGGGATTACAGGAAGTGATGGAAAAACAACAACAAAGGAAATATCCGCGCACCTGCTTGGTTCAATGTTTGATGTATGCAGTAATCAGGGGAATTTCAATAATGAAATTGGACTTCCTTTAAGTATTTTTAATATCTCAAGAAAAACTGATATTGGAATTTTTGAGCTCGGAATGAACGGACGCGGACAATTAAGGTATCTTGGAGGCATCCTTCAGCCCGACATTGTAGTAATAACATCCATAGGCTATGCCCATCTTGGTTTTTTCAAAAACCGGGCAGAACTTGCAGAGGCGAAAGCAGAAATACTTGAGAATATTTCTGCTGACGGTCTTGCACTTTTTAACAGAGATAATGACTTTCAGAATATCCTGAAGCGAAAGGGATGCTTTCTCCTTAAAGGCATCGGCTTCAATCCTTTCTGTGAGTTTCGCGGTTTCATAAAAAACTACAATGGGGATTATTTTGACCTGGAGATTGACTCGTGGAGAAACATAAAGTTCCGGATAAATTCGTGGAACGGGGCAATTGGATATCCGGCACTTTTTTCAGTGTTTCTTGCTGACTATTTTGGCATTCCCAAATGCCGGCTTCCGGCGCTGCTGAACAGTTTTATTCTCATAGGCGGCCGTGGCAGAATCAGAACAGTCAAAGGCATAAGAATATTTGATGAGAGTTACAATGCAAATCCCGGCTCCTTGAAGATGGCTCTTGAATATTTTGCACTCCAGAAGGCAAGAAGAAAAATTGTTGTTATCGGTGCAATGGCAGAACTTGGAAAATGGAACAGTTTTTATCACAAAAAAATATCTTCTCTTGTGAGGAATCTTCATTTTGATTATGTGTTTACAATCGGGGATGATGCCAGGATTATTTCAGAGTCCCGGAAAAACAGAGGAATTCACTTTGAAAAGATTGAAAATATGATTGAATACATTTGCAGTTTTGTGAAACCAGGAGATGCATTACTTGTCAAAGGCTCACGGATAAACAATCTTGACCTTCTGGTTCAGAAACTCACTGAAAAACTGGAGACCGGATGATTTATTTTCTTGTACCGTATATAACTGATTTTTTTTCGCCGTTTAATGTTTTCAAATACATTACTGTCAGAACTGTCTGTGCTTCGCTGACTTCTCTTTTTTTATGCATTTTTCTTTTTCCATACTTCATCCGCAGGGTGAAACATCTTTCACATCCGAAGATGTTGGAGTTTCACCAGAGCAAAGAAAAAATACCTTCAATGGGCGGACTGCTCGTCATCTGGAGTATGCTGGTTGCAAACTTTTTCTGGTCAGATCTGGGGAATATTTACAACCTTTTGCTTATCATAACTCTGTGCTGGCTGGGCCTGTTTGGTTTTTTTGATGATTATCTCAAACTCATAAAAATGAATCCGAAGGGCCTCAGGCCACTTGTAAAAATCATAGGCCAGATAGGCATTGGTTTTATACTTGGCCTGATACTGTATTATCATCCTGCATTGAACTTTTCAAGCCGTCTCTATGTACCATTCTTCAAGCATATATTCTTTGACCTCGGTCCGTACCATATCCTGCTTACAACCTTTATCATGGTCGCAACATCAAATGCTGTGAACCTTACTGATGGACTTGATGGACTTGCAGCAGGCACGATTCTTATGGCAACGATTGCCTTTGGTTTTATTGTTTATACAGTTGGTAATGCAGTTTTCGCAAGATACCTCAATCTTCCATTTGTTCCGGGCATAGGGGAGACAACGGTTTTCTGTGGTTCTCTTGTTGGCGCGATACTTGGATTTCTGTGGTATAACTGCTATCCTGCTGAAATTTTTATGGGAGATACTGGTTCTCTTCCTCTTGGTGGATGCATCGGACTTCTGGCGATTATAAGCAAGCAGGAAATTTCTCTGATTCTCGTTGGCGGAATTTTTGTGATGGAGGCACTTTCAGTTGTTATACAGGTTATTTCATTCAGAACAAGGGGCAAGAGAGTTTTTTTAATGACGCCCCTTCACCATCATTTTGAACTATTGGGATGGAAGGAGTCGCAGGTTGTGGTGAGATTCTGGATACTTGCGATTATCTTTGCTCTTTTCGCACTTGTCACCCTTAAAATCAGATGAATCAGATAAAAGGGAAAAATGTGCTTGTTGTCGGGCTTGGTGAAACAGGATTTGATTCTGCCATTTTTCTTATGAACAATGGTGCAAATGTTCGGGTAACAGAACTTAACAGTAGTCCCTCCATAGAAGAAAAAAAAGAAAAACTGCTTTCTATGGGAATACCTGTTGAAACAGGTAGACATTCCATTGAATTTTTTGACGGCGCTGAACTTGTTGTTCCAAGTCCGGGAGTGCCTCTCAATGCTGAACCTGTTCTGTGGGCAAGGAAAAAAAACATAAAAATTGTGAGTGAAATAGAAGTTGCCTACTGGTTTTCTCGTTCAAAAAAAATCGTGGCAATCACCGGAACAAATGGAAAAACAACAACGGTTTCTTTCGCCGACCTGGTTTTCAGTAAGGCAGGCATATCGCATATAACCTGTGGAAACATAGGAAACAGTTTCATCGGTGAGATTGATTCCATCAATCAGGATATCTGGATTATTCTTGAAGTCAGCAGTTTCCAGCTTGAGTATATTGAAAATTTCAAGCCAGCCATCGGTGTTATTCTGAACATTGCGGATGACCACCTGGACTATTATGATAATTTTTCGCAGTACATTGAGGCAAAAAAGAACTTATTTGTTAATTCAGGTGCAGATGACTTTGCTGTTTTGAATTACGACAATATTTTTTGCAGGGAGATAGGCAGTTCATTAAAATGCAGAAAGGTCTTTTTCTCCAGCAGGAATACAATTAACGGCATAAACATATTCAATGGAGATGTTGTTTATGAAGGAAAGAAAATCTTTTCAATTGAGGATTTTCAGAAAAGCAGGCTTTCTGGTATCCACAATCTTGAGAATGTAATGGCTGTTACTGCAATAGCCGGGATATGCGGTATCAGTCCTGATATTATTCGCAAGGCACTCGGTGATTTTCGGCCTCATCCACATAGAATGGAGCATGTTGCTGTAATCAATGGAATTACATTCATAGACGATTCAAAGGCAACAAATGTGGATGCTGTGTACAGGGCACTTGAGAGTTTTCCTGAAAAGAATAACATTTTTCTGATTCTCGGGGGAAAGGATAAACGGATTTCTTTTGAGCCGTTAAGCAAACTTATTAAGGGCAGGGTGAAGATGATTTTTCTTGTGGGCGAAGCAAGCCGCAGAATCAAAAAAGAACTTATGTCTTCAGGAGTTCAAATGATGGATGTCAGGAATTTTGATGAAATGGTGAAGATTTGCATTGAATCTGGAAGCCCTGGTGATATTGTTCTTCTTTCACCTGGGTGTTCATCTTTTGATATGTTCAAAAACTATGCGGAGCGCGGTGATGTCTTCAAGGTTGCGGTTAAGAATTTACTATAAGTGTCTTATTACATCCGCCATTCTTCTGATAGGCGGCTGTGCGATGGTTCTCAGTTCAAGCGCACCTTATGCTCTTCAGACAACCGGGGATACTTTCTTCTATTTCAAAAGGCACTGCCTGTTTCTTATACCGGGTCTTTTCCTGTTTTTTTATCTGAAGAACTTCCATTACCAGAAGCTCAGGAAGATCGGGAAGTTGCTTATTCTGATTTCTATTGTCCTTTTACTCATCACGCTTGTTGCAGGAACAGAGGTGAAGGGTGCAAAAAGATCCATTGGACTAAAAGGTTTCAGGTTTCAGCCGTCAGAACTTGCTAAATTTGCTCTTGTGTTATATCTTGCTGATTTTTTCGCAAGATTCAGAGAGCAAGGGAAAAACAAGAAGGAGTTCATTATTCCAGTGGCGGTTTGCGGGGTAATTATGCTTCTTCTGATGGCGGAGCCGGACTTTGGAAGCACAATGATTGTATTCTCATATCTGATGTTTTTTCTCATTATAGCGGGTATTCACTGGGGGATTATTGCCGGTATGTTTCTGTCCTGTCTACCGGGTGTATGGTATATGATACATTTTGAACCATACAGGTGGAGAAGAATTCTTGCGTTTCTCTGGCCTGAGAAAGATCCACTTGGTATTGGATATTCAGTAATTCAGGCACTTGTTTCATTGGGCTCAGGGGGGCTGTTTGGTGTGGGGCTCGGTCGCGGAAGACAGAAGTTTGAATTTCTACCAGAAGCCCACAAGGACTATGTTTTCGCAGTAATTGGTGAAGAGACGGGATTTATTGGAACATGCTTTGTTCTTTTTCTTTTTGCAACAATAATACTAACCGCATTCTGGCTCAGTCGCAAAATAAGGGATACCTTCGGGAGATATCTTGCTTTTGGAATCGGGGTCTATTTTGGCACACAGGTTCTTCTTCATACAGGAGTTGTCGTGAAACTTCTTCCACCCAAAGGAACTACACTTCCATTTTTCAGTTATGGAGGTTCTTCTCTTGTCATTTCCATGGCTGTGCTGGGTGTGCTTTTTAGCCTCATCAGGAATGCTGAGATTGAAGGCGAGGAAGATGTTTTTACATCTGATGTACTCTATTGAACTTCCTTATGTAAATACTCAGTAAAGTACATTTTATTGCAAAGTGAAAATTGCAAAGTGAAAAATGAAAAACAAACTTAACGTAATTCCTTACTGGACCCCGTTATGCGTAGGCACAAAGGTTAACTATGAGGCATCGGAATTTCAATGTTTGTAGGAAATTCCAGATGCTCATTCTTGCGTATTTCAGCAAGAACCACCTTAATGTAAGTAGTTGGTTTTTTACCTTATCGGGTTATCAAGGGTGAAACCATTGATGTTCTTGTTGTGCCTGTAAATATGAACGGAGTTAGATGAATATTTACTTCCTTATATAAGATTGAATGAGAAATTCAGATTAAGATGAATTCTCATCGGTACCGGGATAAACCTGCCCTTCCTGTCAGGATCAGGAACCTGAAACATATAGCTCACATCAAGGTTCATCTTGCCTGTTGTTTTTGTGATAAGGCCTATTGCAGAATCAAAAAGTATTTCGCCATCTGATGTGTTTTTGCCGGTTATTTTTACTTCTGCACCTTGTTGATTCATTGTCTGTTTGATTATCTGATTTGAGAGAAATTGTATCCTGTGGTTGTTCCCTGATTTCCCTTCGTAAAGATAGGTAAACTCAAGCTGTGGAATCCTGCCTGACGGGAAATTAAATGATTCAATCTTCTGAGACCATCTTGAGCCCAGTTTCATTGTTTCCGGAAAAACGGGAAACATGTTCAAAAACGGTGCAAAGTCCAGAAGTCCCTTTTTCAATATGGTTGTCTTGCGAATTTTTCCGCTTTTCTCTATTTGAAGCAGCATCTGCGGAACATAAGCAGATATTTCGGTTTCAGAACTTGTTGTGTCTTCAAAAATATCATCATTGACAAGTATTTTTGATTTTTTCGCTGTGAGTTTTATCTGGCACAGGCCATCTGATTCTCCGAGGTTCAGGAGTTCCATCTGAAAATCTGCCTTTATTTTGAAGGTAACTGGTTTTTCATTGAAAGAAGACCATCCTGCAGTGCCGTTCACCTTCACATTATAGACAGTATTTTTCAGCATGGGGAATTGATATTTAAGGGTTTCTGCATATGCGAAAAACGCAAAACCAAAAAGAATTATCACGATTTTTTTCATTTGTTTTTCTCCGCAAAACGATTAACTCGGGTTATAACTTCTTTTATATTGTCCATGCTTGTTGCAAACGATATCCTCACAAAACCCTGAGCTCCAAAATCATCACCCGGAACAGTTGCAATCTTTTCTTCCTGAAGCAATCTCTGTGCAAGTTCAGCCGAAGTCATATTTCCGATTTTTATAAGGATATAAAAAGCTCCGTCAGGTTTGCAGCAGGTAATTAAGGGCGAGATATTTTCAATAATGTAATTTCTGCGCTTTTCAAATTCCGCGACCATTTTTTCGGCTTCACTCTGGTCAGAACTTATTGCAGTTAATGCCGCTTTTTGAGCAAACGATGTAGGGTTTGATGTTATCTGACTCTGGATATTTGCCACTGCCTTTGCAACAGGAAGTGCAGCCGCAAGATATCCTATTCTCCATCCTGTCATTGCATATGTTTTTGACACGCCATTGACAACGATTGTTAGCTGTTTTATTTCCTGATTGAGGGAGGCAATGCTTATGTGTTTTGTTCCGCCATAAACAAGTTTCTCATAGACCTCATCAGAAATCACAAGTATTTTATTCTCACAGGCAATCTCTGCAATTTCCTCAAGTTCTTTTTTTGAATAGACGATGCCCGTGGGATTTGAAGGGCTGTTGAGTATGATTGCCTTTGTCTTATTTGTAATGATTGATTTGAGGTGGTCAATGGCTATCTTGAAATTGCTCTGGTAATTACAGATTACAGGTATTCCACCTGCAATTTTTACCATTTCAGGATAACTGACCCAGTAAGGTGCAGGAATGATAATTTCGTCCCCGGCATCACAGATTGCAAGAAAAATATTAAACAAACTGTGTTTTGCTCCACAGGAAACAACTATCTGGTCTGGGTCATAATTCAATCCATTATCATTTTTGAGCTTATCGCAGATCGCCTGTCTCAGCGGTCTTATCCCTGAAGAATCAGTGTATTTTGTGAATCCCTCCCTTATTGACCTGACAGCCGAATCCTTGATAAAGTCAGGGGTGTCAAAATCAGGTTCGCCAACAGAAAGGTTAATAATTTTTTCACCTGCTGCAATAAGTTCTGATGCCTTCTTGTTGATGGCAAGCGTGCTTGATGGTTTAATTGCCTTTGCTCTGATGGAGAGTTTGCCTTCAATCATAGTTCTCCTTTTTCCATACAATTCTATCACAGAAACCAGGTTTCTTCCACTCTTTATTAAAGGCGAAATGAAAGGTGGCGCCAGGGCTGGGTTTTTCAATTTCAGGATTCTGGATACTTGACACCCTGAATTTTTGTGGTTTAATTTGTAAACCGAGTTTACACAGTTTCAACAGGGGATGAACATATGCGTTGTATTGCCATCATAAATCAAAAGGGTGGTGTTGGAAAAACAACCTGTGCTGTGAATCTTGGTGCAGGCCTTTGTCTTCTGAAAAAAAGGATTCTTCTTATTGACATGGACCCCCAGTCCCATCTGACATACAGTGTCGGTATAAAAGCGCATGAACTCTCAAGGACGTTGTATCATGTTTTCAGGGGAGATGTTTCAATTCCAGACATAGTTATTGAACGGTCTATAAGTGTTCATCTTCCGTTTACAAAACATTCAGAGATGCATTCAGTTTTTCACATTCTTCCCTCATCTCTTGATCTTTCGGGTGCAGACCTTGAATTTGGTGGAATTGCCGGAAGAGAATTTTTGCTGAAGGAAAAACTGAGTGAAATAAAGAATTTTGACTATATTTTTATTGATTGTCCGCCAGGTCTTGGGCTTTTAACCCTTAATGCTCTTACAACAGCCGATGAGGTCTATATACCTCTCCAGACAGAATTCCTTGCGCTTCAAGGTATAAGCAAACTGCTTGAAACCATTGAAATTGTTCATAAGCGACTGAACCACAGCATAAAACTTACAGGCATTATTGGGACAAGATTTGATGGAAGAAAAAGGCTGAACAGGGAAGTTGTTGAGAGAATAAAAGATTACTTTGGCGACAGATTTTTCAGGACATTGATACGGGAAAATATCTCACTTGCAGAGGCACCCAGTTTTGGAAAGACCATCTATGAGTACAAGCCAGACAGTTACGGTTCCGAGGACTATTTTGCGTTAAGTTCAGAGATTCTTGAAAGATATAATGAAGGCGATTGAAACATGGAGGTGGTATGGAAAAGAAACTCACGCGTCTTGGTTCAGATCCACTGAGCTGGATAAGAGACAGCAGAAAGCAGCAGGATGTAGAACCTGTTAAGCAGGTGAATAAAACACAGCAGGACCTTCCAAAAACAAAGGTTGGACTCAAGCAGGGCTGGATAAGGGCAACATTTATTGTCAGAGAGGAATACCTTGAAAAGATTAAGGCACTTTCTTACTGGGATAGAAAAGACATCAAGCAGGTTGTTGATGAGGCACTGACCCAGTATTTGAGAAACAAGAAGCCGAAACCAATACCCTGATGAAACACGAGAAAATGGCAGAACAACAGCTACTCATACCTGAAAAGATAAGAACATTTTTTTCAAGAATAAATGAGAGTGTTACAAAAGCAAGAAACTCCGAGCACCTTCTGACATTGATATCACGTGTTGCAGTTGAAGAATTTAATGCAGACAGGGCTTCAATATTCCTGCGGGATAAACAAACCGGACAACTGCGTTTGGTTGCCGGTACCGGTATACCAAAAGAAATTATTGAGAGCCATCCTGCTGCGGAACAGAAAAATATCTGCTGGTGGGTTGGTCAGGAGAGAAAACCAATTATTCTCAATGGACCCGTGAAAAAAGACCCGAGGTTTCATTCATTAAGTTCAACCGCAATTTGTTCTTCTATTGTAATCCCTCTGATTTTTGAAGATGATGTTATCGGAGTTTTTAATCTCTCGCGTACAGGAGAAAAACAGGCATTTTTTACTGACGATGATATATTTTTGTTCAGGGTTCTTGGAGACCTTGTTGTGGTTTCACTTCAACTCCTTCTGGTTCAGGAAAAGAAAATCCACAGTGAGCAGCTTGCAGCAATAGGGCTGGCAACTGCTGAAATTGTCCATTCGCTAAAAAATCTTCTTGTGGGTGTTTTCGGTTCAGTTGAACTTCTCAATGTTTTGATTGAACAGAATCAATGGGAGTCAGTTAAGGAAAACTGGAATTTGCTCGTGAACAGTATTAACAACATATCAACTGTGGTTAATAAGGTTTTGTCTTACAGCAGGACAGGCATTGTGGTTAAGGAAAATATCATACTGAACGATTTTCTTGAGGAAGTTTCCGGGTTTATAAAACCGAGATGCAATATTTCAGGTATCAGATTTTTTTACTCTCTTCCTTTAGGAAAAATTCTTCTCTGGGCGAATAAGGACTCTCTTTACAATGCTTTTATGAACATACTTGAAAATGCAATTAAGGCAATGCCCGGCGGCGGAGAATTAAAAATTTGCTGTGATATTGTCTCCAAATCTGAATTTGTGAGAATAGATATTTCTGATACTGGATGCGGAATTCCTGCGGAAAATCTTTCAAGAATTTTTGAGCCCTTTTTTACAACAGATAAGAAAAAAGGAACAGGCATAGGGCTTCCCCTTACGAAAAAAATTATAGAAAGTCATGGTGGAAGTATTACAGTAAATTCAAAACCCGGTTCTGGCACCACTTTTACAATTAAACTCCCAGTTGTTGAAATTCAACAATAAGACCTATTTAATCGGGACAAGTTTCAGTGCATTACCTGAATAGATTTTTTCAAGGATTTCACTTTCAAGTCCAAGTGAGTTCAGAAATTCCATATGTTTTGAATCAAAATAATCTCTTCCAAACAGGATTCTATCCTGGAATTCAATAAGGAAATTTTTCCCATAGTTAATATCTCTTTGCAGGGCATTTAATCCTGATCCTGCTGAGATATCACAGTAAAGATTTTTATATTTTCTAAGCATTTTTATAATTTTTCCGCCTTCTTTTATTTCACCCTGTGGATACATCTCTTTGTCAAATTTATCATCACCTGAGATATGCGCCCAGAATCCAGGCCCATGTCCGAGGAAAATTGTTTCAGGACATTTTGCAACTGCTCTTTCAAATGCTTCAATCCCTCCACCATACCACCAGGAGGGTCTTGGATATTTTGTTTGTGTTTCAAACTCATAGTCAATGTGAACCACAACCGGCAGCCCCTTTTCTCCGCAAAATCTGAACATTCTGATAGCATCAGGATTGTCATACATCATTCTCAATTTCAATTCACCATAAACTCGCACCCCATAAAGATTTATTGCACCATGAAGAAGATCAATTGCTTCTGGTCTTCTTGGATCAGGTGCATAACCAGGGATAAATCTCTTCGGAAAACCTTTTATATATTCCACAACTTTACTGAACGGAATTGGCCCGTATTTTTCAAAATGAGGTATCCAGACAAGATGTTCATGTGAGAACTCATCAAGTGGTGCTTCCCATGTCATAAGCCACGAGATGTCAATCTTGTTTTTATCCATATTCTCAATAAATTTTTCAACTGTATGTCCTTGCCATTCAGGATGATTATGCGCGTCTATGACCATTTTTAGCCCCCTGTTTTGTTGACAGATTTTAATATGGATATTATTATACCATTTAGAGAGACAGACGACAAAGAGGTAGATGAACTGTATTCCTGCGTGCTGTCGGGAACTTGCCTTGTTGAGTAAGGATTCTACGATTGTTTACACTCCGACTGAGAGCCTCAAAAGATTTTCAAATATACCCCTCAAATTATTCCAATTTTATATTATTCCTTCCTGTTGTAATGTTTATCAACTGATTGAAGGGATA
>DYKA01000168.1 GCA_020722805.1 Vermiphilus sp. | reverse complement strand
TCCGCTTTCAGGCCACTTCCTTAACTCCACAGCCTGGCTCTTTATCCCCTTTAATCTCTTTAATCCCTGCGTGCCAATGCTTAAAGGCAAACTTACAACGCATATCCTTGACACTGCCTTATCCTCCTGCCTCCTGAGTACCAGATGAATTTCATTGCCCATGTTTTTTCTCCAAAAAACTTCTTGTTATGAAAGGTTTGAAACCGATTGGTTTTACTGATTTGTTTGACCTTAATCTGAAATCAAAATTCTCTGGATCAACAAATCCAGGATCAGCACAAACAGAATGAGTATCATAACCCTGCTGCTGTGCCTGTTTTAGAGAAATCTTTTTATTATGCTTGTTTACAAAACCCCAGCATTCATCTTTGTCTGAAATATCCCAGAACATATTTAGGTCGCTTGAAAACCCGCAGACACTATCAATACCATAACCAAAAACAAAAAACGGTTTTCCTTCTGCCAGAAGAATGTTTCTTTCAAATGTAAAAGAATTGTGCTTTTCGTTTCTTGAAAATGAAACAATTCCTTCATCTCCAAATGCAAAGATATTATTTCTGATTATGTTTTCCCTTCCATAATGCTGATGAAAAACCTGGCTGTTTGTATAGGCACAGAGATTGTTTTCAACAATAATGTGAGAGCTTCCTTCGTCAAGATAGATGCACCATGCGCCATACTCGGCCATATTTATCCTGTAAATGATATTTCCTCTTATAACTGTTCCTGGTTGCACTCCGAGAGTGTAAATCCCTCCCATATCACTTAAAATGGACTTGCCTATGTCATGAATGATATTGTTCTCAATGACATTGTTTTTTGAGACACTTTCACTATAGCCCCAAACCCAGCCGCAGGATATACCTGAATAATAAAGGTCATGAATATGATTTCTGGAAAATTCATTGTCTGAGGCATGCATTGATAAAATTCCAGCAGCACTGTAAAAAACATTTCCGCAATCGTGTATATGATTGTCTGAAACGACAATTGAGCAGGTACGATTGTAAAGTGGCGAACCCGCATCACTGCCATTGATTTTTATCCCGCCGGCACCCATGTCCCATATGTTATTGCTGTTGACATTTATGTCAGTACAGCCGTTTGATATTTCTATCCCGTACCACCCGCAGTGTCTTATTTCACACTCCTGAATTATGCAATGCCTGCTGCCTTTCATGAATACAACACCTGGTATTGTGTGCGCTGCCTGAGCGCAGGATGCTTTTCCATCATCTGGTTGAACCCAGTCAGTATGTTCAATGGTTATCCCCTTGAATGTCAGATGTTCAACAAACTGATTTTCCTCAGGGTTTCCCTCCAATCTTATTGCCTGCGTAATCCTCGGCGCATAAATCTCTGCTGTTTCAATTGTTTCATCTTTTTCAGGTATGTAATAAACTAGTCCGTGCTGTCTGTCAAGATACCACTCGCCTGGATTTCTTAATGCCTCAAAAACATTCTCAACCTTATATCTTTCTTCTTTATTGAGAGCCATAATACTCTTTCTTGAAGATACAACAAGTCCAGTTTTCCCATCAAATTGTTTCACTGGCATTCTCTCTTCAATCCATTTGTGAAAAATTATCACTTCAACATCACTGAGGTTCTTCCACTGGTTGATATCATCCCTGTGGCAGTAAAAAGAATAACTA
>DYKA01000057.1 GCA_020722805.1 Vermiphilus sp. | reverse complement strand
AGGAGGAGAAAAATGAAGAGAATTGGTATTCTTGTTGGAGGAGGTCCTGCGCCGGGTATTAATGGCGTTATAGGCGCTGCAACGATTGAAGCATTAAGTAATGGTTTTGAAGTGGTTGGAATCCTTGATGGTTTTAAGTGGCTTTCGCGGGGAGATGTTAATCACATAAGGATGCTTTCTGAAAAAGATGTTATCAAGGCGCGCTTTGAAGGTGGTTCAATCCTTCATACTTCAAGAGAAAATCCAACAAAAGACCGTGAAAAAATGAACAATGTTGTAAATTGCCTGAAGAAACTTGAAATCAGCCATCTTATTACGATTGGTGGGGACGATACTGCATTCAGTGCCAGTCAAACATGTAAATTCGCAGAAGGCACCATAAGAGTTGCCCATGTTCCAAAAACAATTGACAATGACCTTCCTCTTCCTGCTGGTGTTCCAACGTTTGGTTTTCAAACAGCACGACATGTGGGTGGTGAACTTGTTTCAAATCTGCTTGAAGATGCAAGGACAACTCATAGATGGTACCTTGTTGTTGCAATGGGCAGAACAGTGGGGCACCTTGCTCTTGGCATGGGGGTTACTGGTGGTGCAACACTGACAATTATTCCAGAAGAATTTACAAGAAAACCAACAATTGACCTTATATGCAGTATTGTTGAGGGCTCAATTTTCAAGGCAAGGGCACTTGGAAGAGACTATGGTGTTGCGGTGGTTGCTGAAGGAGTGGGAGATCTTCTCAAAGAAGAATTGAAGGATAACCCGCTTGCTCTCGTTGAATATGATGAGCACGGGCATTTTAGAATCTCAGAAGTTCCATTGTGTTTGATAATAAAAAGGACACTGAACCAGAGATTTAAGGAGAGAGGAGAAAAAATACAGTTTGTAGATATTACGATTGGTTATGAACTAAGAAGCGCAAAACCAATTTTGTTTGATATTGAATATACCCACCAACTCGGTTACGGAGCCGTGAGATACATTCTCGGGGAAACCTATAAATCGGGTGCATTAATATCTGTGCAAGCAGGCAGTATTGTACCAATACCATTTGATCAGATCCTTGACCCGAATACAGGAAAAACTGCGGTAAGAAAAGTTGATATAAACTCAGACCTCTATCTATCCGCAAGAGCCATGATGATCCGGCTTGAAAGGCATGATTTTGAAAATCATGAAATTCTTGCAAAGATAGCCCGTGCCGCAAATATGACTGAGGAAAAGTTTAAAAATAATTATCATCTGGTTGTTTAGGTTTTCTAGGAACGCAATCAGCAGGATTGCAAAATTCGTACTTTTTTCAAATTTTGAAATGGTGGAATTCCTCAATGCTTAGAGAACTCCTTTCGCCGGAAATAAAGGAATTGATAGAGACAAAAAACTGGCGAGTCCTGAAAGATGTACTTTCTGATTGGGTTGCCCAGGATATAGTGGATTTAATCCACAATGTCGGCGAAAATGAAGGGGATATAATCTTCAGAATCCTTCCCAGAGACCTTGCAGCGGATGTATTCAGCGAGCTTGATAAAAACGAGCAAAAAAAAATATTGAAACTTTTGAGCAGCGAACACATTAAAGAGATTTTTACTCAACTTTCACCTGATGATAGAGTTGATGTTTTTGAAGAACTTCCTGCCACCGTAACAAAAAAACTTCTTAATCTTCTCCCGCCCGAAGAAAGAAAAGAGACAATGACGCTTCTTGGTTATCCTGAGAAAAGTGTCGGAAGACTTATGACGCCCAGGTTTGTAGCGATTCGTCCAAACTGGACTGTTGCGCAATCTTTAGAACATATAAGAAGGTTTGCAAAATATGCTGAAACAATTGATGTGGTATATGTTGTGGATAACAACTGGGTTCTTCTTGATGAAATCGCCCTCAAGGATTTGATTCTATCAAGTCCCGATACAACAATTGAGCAGTTATTAGATAAAGAATATCATGCGGTTGCAGCAAGCGAAGATCAGGAAATTGCAGTAGAAATCATGAAGAAATACAACCTTAACGTTTTGCCTGTTGTTGACTCAAAAAAGGTTCTTCTTGGTGTTGTTACTGTTGATGATATACTTGATGTTTATGAGGACGAGGTAACAGAAGATATCCATAAAAGTGCGAGTGTTTCGCCCTTTGAGGTTAGTTATGGCACAACACCTGTCTTCACAATGTTTAAAAAAAGAATAATCTGGCTTCTATTACTTGCGGTTGGTGGAACAATGACAGCCACAGTTATTTCCCATTTTGAGTCAATGATTGGTAAAATTATAATACTTGCATCTTTCATACCTATTTTAATAGGCACCGGTGGAAATATAGGAACGCAGTCATCTACTCTTGTGATAAGGGCTCTTGTTACAGGAGAGATTACCCCAAAAAAGTGGCTGTTTGTTATAAGAAAGGAACTTCTTGTGGCTGTTATTATAGGTATCAGTCTGGGGTTTTTTCTTGGTCTGTGGAGTTACCTGATGAAAAACAATATTCTGGTGAGCATTATTGTGGGATCTACTGTACTGTTTATTTCGCTCTGGGCAAGTCTTGTAGGAAGCATGTTACCAATTATTTTAAGAAAACTGCACCTGGATCCAGCAGTTGTTAGCAGTCCACTTATATCAACGTTTCTTGATGTCAGCGGGCTTTTGATTTATTTCTCTATGGCACTTATAATTTTGCGCAGGGTATTTTAAGAAAATGGATAAATCCATAGTAAAAATTTGCAAGGACCAAAAAACAGAAGTTTTGCCTGTTGGAATATCTGACATTCATCTGGAAGGGTTTTTCGCTCCTTATATTGAGAGAAACAGAAGAATAAGCATCCCTTACCTTTACCGTCTTTTTGAAAAATACGGAACAATTGACAATTTCAGAATAGCAGCAGGTGTAAAAAAAGGCGAAATAACACGAAGGCTGGCGACAGATTCAGACCTTTATAAATGGATTGAGGCTGTTTCATGGGATCTGCAGAATTACCCGAATCCTGAAATGTTTAAACTTCTTGACGGTCTCATTAAACTTATAGCAAAGTCTCAGGAACCAGAAGGTTATCTTGACACCTATTACATTGGAAAATATAAAAGACAGAGATTCCTTGTTCTTGAAAACAGTCATGAACTTTATTGCGGTGGCCATCTTATTCAGGCAGCCATAGCCCATTACAGAAGTACGGGAAAAACGAATTTACTTGATGTAGCAATAAAATGGTCTGACTATATTTTTAAGAAATTTGAGAAAAAACAGATTCAAAAAAATGATGGTCATCCAGAGGTAGAAATGGCCCTTGTTGAACTTTTCAGAACAACAGATGAAAAGAAATATCTTGAACTTGCAGGAATACTGATGGAAAAACCTTACTATTATCTGGGGAATAAAAAATTCCTTGAAATCAAGGAGATTACAGGCCATGCAGTAAGGATGATGTATCTGCTGTGTGGAGCAACAGACTACTGTATTGAAACCGGAGATAAAGTTTATCTGCAAGTAATAAAGAGGCTTTATGAAGATTTACACTGGAAATATTATATTACCGGAGGAATTGGCTCCCGTTATTCTGGTGAAGCATTCGGAGAAAGGTTTGAGCTTCCCAATTTCAGGGCTTACTGCGAAACATGTGCATCAATTGCTCTGATGATGTGGTTGTATAGAATGTTTCTTATCCAGCAGAATCCTGAGTATTTTGACCTGCTTGAAACAGTACTTTACAATTCTTTTCTTGCTGCTGTTTCTCTGGACGGGAAAAAATATTTCTATGTCAATCCTCTTGCGTCAGCAGGAAATCACATCAGGAAGGAATGGTATGGAACTACCTGCTGTCCGCCTAATTTCCAGAGATTTGTCGCAAGTTTACCTGGCTATTTTATTGTTGCAGGTAAGAACAAAGTCTGGATAAACCTTTATGACAGTTTTCATGCAAACATAAAACTTGTAAGTGGGAATATCGTTTCCATAAGGGCTGAAACAGAATATCCGTGGAAAGGCCTTGTGAAAATCAGCATAAAGCAGTCAGGAAAAGAAAAAATCACAGTTTATTTAAGAATTCCTGGATGGAGCGAGAAAACGAAAATTATTTTTGAAGGAAAAGCACACTTCCCGGAGAAATCATCCTATTTTGCTCTTGATATCTCAAAAGATGCCTTTTTTGAGATTCATTTTGATACCAAAGCCCAATTTAACTGGTGTAATCCTGCAGTTGAATCAAACAGGAACTGCGTTGCAATAACAAGGGGACCCCTTGTATATTGCCTTGAAGGTTGCGATAATGATTTTGACATTTTTAATTTCTTTTTAACTCAACAGAAACTCAAAGAGCGTCTTAATGATTCCCTGAACGGTATAGTTAGTCTGAATGGTTATGGTTTTGTTAATAAAAACATCCATCGTCTTTATTTCTCTGGTTTTCCCTGTTATAATTTTAAGAAAGTTATATTTGAAGCGATTCCTTATTTCACCTGGGCAAATCGCCAACCATCTTCAATGACCATATGGCTTAATGGATATGAAAGATAAAACTGTGAATGAAAAATTTATCAGGACAATTGTGAAAAAGCATGGAACTCCGTTGTTTGTCATTTTCCTTAACAATCTCAAGGAAAGGGCTCAGAATTTCAGAAAACTTCTTCCAAGGGTAATGCCTTTTTATGCTGTTAAGGCCAATCCCAGCACACCCATTCTTAAATATCTTGCGAAAGAAGGGTTTGGTTTTGATGTTGCCTCCAGAAATGAAATTGAAACCGTCTTGAAACTTGGCGGAAAACCGGAGAAAATGATATTCGCAAATACCATAAAAACCCAGGAGGCATTGAAAATATCCCAGAAAAACGGAATAGACCTTATGACCTTTGATTCAGAATATGAGCTGGCCAAGATAGCAAAATACTATCCTGGTGCCCGTGTCCTTGTGAGAATAAAAGTTCCGAATGTTGGCTCTGTTGTGGAACTGTCATTGAAATTTGGTGTTGAGCCCGCGGATGCTGTTTCGCTGTTGATAAAGGCAATTAAGCTGGGTCTTAAACCTGCTGGCGTGAGTTTTCATGTTGGTTCGCAGTGCACAGAGATTGCAAATTTTACTGAGGCTCTTGAACTTTCATCCATCATATTTAAGGATGCACTGCTGAAGAAAATACATCTTGAAATCCTTGACATAGGCGGCGGATTTCCGATTACTCACTTTGACAGTGAGACTGACCAGTTTCCAGCGATGGCAGAAAAAATCTCCTCTGAACTTGACAGATTGTTTGATACAAATACTACGGTGATTGCGGAACCAGGCAGGTATCTTGCGGGTCCTGTCTGCACACTGATAACAAGGGTTATCGGAAAGTCAATAAGGAATAACAAACATTGGTATTACCTTGATGACGGAGTATATGGTTGTTTATCAGGAATTGTCTATGATCATTGTAAGTATCAGTTCAGGGTTTTCAGAAGGGGTCAAACTCAGATTTCAACCCTTGCCGGTCCAACCTGTGATTCCTTTGATGTAATATCATTCAGCGAAGAACTGCCCGAACTTGAATTCGGAGATATTGTGTATGTTGAAAATATAGGAGCATACTCAATCGCAACAGCAACACATTTTAATAGTATCCCGCCGGCGAAAACAATTGTTGTTTCTTAAACAGGAGGACAATATGAAGCGAGAACATAGAATGAGAACAAATCTGAATGAACTTCCTGACTGGATGAGAAAGAAGAAATGTCCCAGGAAATCCAGATATCTGTCTGGAGATAGAATACTGCCCGAACCAATCACAGGCAAACAGACACTTGAACATCTTGTTGACAATACGTTCCTTGCATATAACGCTGCACGTCTCAAAGAGGGTTGCAGATTGTTTACGGAAAAAATGCTTGGTGATGATGTTGTGGTTGGCATGAGTTTGGCGGGTGCCTTGACCCCTGCTGGACTCGGCCCCTCTGCGGTTGTTCCACTTATTGAAGCAGGATTTATTGACTGGATTGTTGCGACAGGTGCAAATCTTTATCATGACCTTCATTTTGCTTTTAATCTGCCTTTACATGTTGGCTCTTATCTTGTTGATGACGCTGATCTGAGAAAAAATGATGTGGTCAGGATTTATGATGTTTTTCTTGGATACACGGATTGCCTGATGGAAACAGACAAAATTCTCACGTCAATTCTTGTCCAGCCAGAATTTCAAAAAGAGATGGGAACGGCTGAGTTTTATCATCTTCTCGGCAGATACGCAAATGAAATGGAAAAGATAAGTAAAAGAAATGGTGTATCAATTCTGGCTGCAGCATACAGGGCAGGAGTCCCCCTTTTTACAAGTTCTCCGGGAGATTCAACAATTGGAATGAACATAGCGGGATTGGAGATTGAAGGGAATAAACTGAAGATTAATCCAAGTATAGACGTCAATGAAACCACTGCCATTGTTTTGCACGCAAAAAGAAGTGGTGGAAAGTCAGGTGTATTTCTTGTAGGAGGAGGAAGCCCAAAAAATTTTATGCTTCAGACAGAACCACAGATTCAGGAGGTTTTGTTGATAAGAGAGGTGGGGCACGATTATTTCTTTCAGATAACAGATGCGCGACCCGACACAGGAGGATTATCAGGTGCTACCCCTCACGAAGCAGTTTCCTGGGGAAAGGTTGACCCGAGGATGCTTCCTGACGCGATTGTATGTTATCTTGATTCCACTGTAGCGCTGCCAATTGTTGCCCACTACGCACTTGCAAAGCACAAACCAAGACGTCTCAAAAAGCTCTACCATAGAAGGGAAGAACTGACGGAAAAACTTGTTCGCGAGTATTTCGCCCACAATCCCAAAAAAATCTCAACCAGATTGGAAGAAATAAAGAAGTATCTCAAAGTCAGGTAAAGCTATTTTGACACATACTGGATTTCAGGCAGTATGTCCTGAAGAAAAAGAACACCTTCATAGATGGGCTTTTCGTCAACCAGTTCAACAACAGGAAGCATATAGATTCCGGGTTTTGTAAAAAATTCCATTGCTTCTTTAACTGTCGCCTCTTTTTCTATGTATGGGTAGTCAGGATCAAGGACGTCTGCTGAAATAACAAGACATGCCATCTCTTTTTCAAACATCGTATATCTCAAATCTTCAAGGTGTATTACACCTTTGTAAATTCCATTGTCATCTACCACTGGATAAATATGAAATTCAGTATATTTGAGTTTTCTTGCTATATCACAAATTGATGTTAGGAGATGGAATGGTTTAATGTCAAAGTGCGCAAAGTCTCCAATGAAAAGTATTTTTTGGGGTTGAACGATAAGATCCGGGAATAATAATAACCTTGAAAGAAGTGGTCCTGAAACCGTAGTAATAATGCAAAGTGTTACCACTGAATTAAAGAGTATATCAGGTATAATGCCAGTTTTGTACGAGGTTACAGCAATAGCAAGGGTGCCTGTCAATTCAGGAATCGCAAAAAAACCAAATCCAGCAGCTTCTCTTGGTGGAAAAGCCGATATGCGTGCAGCAAAATAAATTGATAAAGTTCTCGCTATTATGAAACACAGTATAGCAGTGATGATAAATAAAAAGTTTCCGCCTGATTGAAAAACTGAAAAGTTAACACGCGTGCCAATGATGATGAATACAATTGGAACAAATATGCTTGATGCCAGAAAATCAATATTGTTTTGAACCCTGCGGTTGATGTGAATATTCGCAAGGGAAATGCCTGCGAGAAATGAGCATGCAATCGCCGGTATATGCAGAAGCGCGCCTGTTGCAACGACAATAACCACAAGCATCAACAGAATTGTTGTTTCTTCTTCTGAAGTAACTTCGCCAATGATTTTACTCAATATCTTCTCACGAAATGCTGGAAGTATCTTTATTACTGTTGCAAAGAAAACAAAAGAAAATGCAATGAATTTTAACATATCAAACGGATTTTTTAATGTGGAATATGCAACAAGTCCAGTAAATATAAACAGACTGGTTATATCAGCGATGATTGAACTCATAATGAGATATTCTGAAAATATCCTTTTTTTGTATTCAATCTTTCTTGTAAATTCCCGGAATGATTGAATCATTACTTCAATCGCAGGTGAAGAAAAAACCGTCATCATATAAATAGCAATAATTGCCGGATTTCCAAAATAAAGATATTTTGTAATAAAAAACCCAAAGATTAATCCTGTGAGACCAGGAACCAGCATATTAGAAAAATATAAAAGTCTGAGGGATATCTTTTCCCCCAAAAGAGGACGGAGTTTTAATTCAAGACCTGCGGAAAACATCAAAAGAATAATACCAAGCTCATAAAAGTATTCAAGTGATTTTATATCCGTGATTAGACTTAATCCTGAGGGTCCTGCAAGAATCCCGGCGATAATGTATACAATTAACGATGGAATCCGCAATATTTTTGCAATGCTTCCCGCAAAGCAGATTGTTATGAAGGCAATGAGGAAAAAACTAAAGATTTCTTCCATAAGAAAATTTTAACCTATGCCCTATCACGAGGTCAAAAATTTCACTAAACCAACCGTAAACCAGACCGTCAAAATATTGCAACAGGAAAGGAGGTGAAACAAATGAAAAAGTTTCTTGTAATAGCAGCAGTGATACTGACTGGTTCAGCCGTACTGTTTGCAGCATCGCAGGGTCCAGCAAGAGGCCCCAGGGGTGAGGGGAAGCAACTTATGAGCAGTCCTGGAGTGGGGATAGGGATATATGAAAAACTTAATCTAACAGACGACCAAAAAACCCAAATTCGCAAGATTTTTCAAGATGCCGCTGAAAAGATAAAACAAATCAGAGAAGAATCTAATAAAAAAATTGAAGCGATACTCACTCCTGAGCAGAAACAGAAGCTTGATGAAATGAAATCTGAAATGAAGGAAAGAATGAAGGAAAGAATGAAAGAAAGGAAAGGGAAAGAAAAAACTACTCAGTAAAAGCGTCTGAAAGAAACAGGGAGGGGGTATATTGCCCCCTCCCAGAGGCTTAATGCAGTTCAGTTACATTCTGCAACAAGAGGTCCTGCAAGTTCCTTTAAGAAAAACAATCTTCCTGGAAGTGTCGGCATAAAACTGCTCGGAATCCAGATGTCAGGACCATACCTTAATGTAACCCACAGGCTCATACCCTGCCACATCATACCTCTGCCCAGAGACCCATCGCATCCGCCAATAATCCTGTCTGCTTTTAGAAAGATTCCTGGTCCAATAGTATTTGCAAAGCAGGGGACAAGCGTAGTTCTACTTTTGAAACTTGTAATGGCATTCTGTTCAATTGTTAATGGATGAAGTTTAGCACCCAGCCGAAATTCCTGTTTTTTCCATTCTTCAACAGTTTCAAATTCTGCTGCAAAATGAGGTTCCCAGAAGGCAATATGAAAAACCCTTCCTATCCCGAAAATGACGACAAGTTTAGCGGCCTGTTTTATTAATTCAGAAATTTTTTCAGGATATGCCGGCAAATTCTTTTTTGTTGCAAAATTCCTCTGTTTTTCAGGAATTGTTAATCTGCCGAGTGGCCCATAGAATGCAGATTCCATTGCGTTCTGAAAAGCACCAGGATTGCTTGCTGGTAGTGTATTCCCTTTTGCATCGCTCCACTCGTCCATGTTAAATCCATATACATGGTTGCAGGGAACATTCCATTCTTTAAGAAAGTAAACTGCCCATTTATACATTCCCATCGGTCCTACAGGAAGAATCAGAATTAATTTTCGGCCTTCTCTGCGAGATTTCATTATTTCCATTGCTATTTCATGTCCCATCTTAATATTAAACTCCTCAAGAGTACTGCAGGGAACTGGTTCAAAATTGCGGTTCCACCATTTTTGTCTCTCAAGAATTTTCTCTGGAGGGTAGGAACAGCACCTGTCAATTTTTCTCAAATCCCAGCCTGAGGGAAAAAATTTCTCAAGAAGAGAATCCTTAATTGTTGAAAGAAGATCCATAATTACCTCCTGGTTTTCTAAGTGGTTCTGGCAAATTTACCTATGTTTTTATTTTTTCTCTCTCAATCTCCCAAATCTCCCTAAATTCCCGAAATCCCCCAATCCCCCTTTATAAAAGGGGGAAGATGAGGGGGATTTTATTTCTCCCTCGCGCCGTGTGGCTCCACTAGAAAATTCACCTGATAGTTATTCTGCCTTACCCGCGCTTCCAAGAACATTCTTGCATTTATTAGCATACATGTTCTTGAGTGCCTCTCTTGCTGGTCCGAGATATTTTCTGGGGTCAAACTCAGATGGATGCTCTACAAGATATTTTCTTATCATTGCAGTCATTACCAGTCTGCCATCAGAATCAATGTTTATTTTGCACACTGCGGATTTCGCAGCGCGGCGCAACTGGTCTTCAGGAACTCCTGCTGCATTCTCAATTTTGCCACCGTAGTTGTTTATTATATCAATATATTCAGGAAGCACTGAAGATGCACCATGTAGCACAATGGGAAAACCCGGAAGACGTCTTTCACATTCTTCAAGAATATCAAATCTGAGAGGCGGAATAGATTCTCCAGGTTTGACCTTGAATTTATAAGCACCGTGAGATGTGCCTATTGATATTGCTAAACTATCAACCACGGTTCTTGAAACAAAATCCTGAACCTCTTCGGGTTTGGTATAGTGTGATTTTTCAGCAGAAACATTATCCTCAATGCCGGCCAGTACTCCAAGTTCACCTTCAACAGTTACATCATACCTGTGAGCATAGTCAACAACCTGTTTTGTAAGTTTGATATTTTCTTCGTATGTCAAATGAGACCCATCAATCATGACAGATGAAAAGCCATTCTCAATACATGAAACACACAATTCATAGCTGTCGCCATGGTCAAGATGTAAAGCAATAGGAATACTTGAACCCATTTCTTTTGCCATTGCTACTGCCCCCTGTGCCATATATCTCAGCATTGTTTGATTTGCATACTGTCTTGCTCCTTTTGAAATCTGCAGAATCACAGGAGATTTTACCTCCACGCACGCTGTAATAATTGCCTGTAACTGCTCCATGTTATTAAAATTGAATGCAGGTACAGCATAACCTCCTTTCATTGCCTTCTGAAACATTTCCTTCGTATTGACAAGTCCTAAGTCCTTAAAATTAACAGCCATTTTACCTCCATGGATTTTGTTTGAAAAAAGAGTGTATAATTTTACCACAGATTATTTTTTTTCAAAATCCTTTATTCCTCTG
>DYKA01000056.1 GCA_020722805.1 Vermiphilus sp. | reverse complement strand
TGTGCCTCTGTGCCTAAGTATAGCGCACTTTGTTGATAAGTATTAACTTTGTGCCCACGCATAACGTGCTTCACTGAGTATTTATATTTTATATTATTTTGTTTCATTCGTAAAGAAAACATGCAACAAAATGTCCCTTTTCTATTTCTACCATTTCAGGTTCTGTCTGAAGACATATGTCTCTTCTGAACACGCACCTGTTTGCGAACGCGCACCCTGTATAATTTTTTGTTTCTTTCTCTTCGCTGACATTCGCTGTTTCTGGATTCCATAATGCCTTTGTGTAAGGATGTAAAGGATGTTCAGAAACGCTTCTTGCGCTTCCTTCTTCCACAATATTTCCCTTGTACATTACAGCAATGTTATCACAGATGTTGCTGACCAGTTTCAGATTGTGAGAAATGAAAACATATGTGAGATTAAATGCCCTTTTTAGGTCCTCAAGAAGTTTAAGGATATGAATCTCTGTTGTTGCATCAAGATTCCCTGTTGGTTCATCTGCAACTATGCATTCGGGAAAACCTGCCAGTGCTCTTGCTATTGCAATTCTCTGTCTTTCGCCACCGCTCAACTGATGAGGGTATCTTGTCCTGTATTCTTTTGGAATTCCTACCCGCATTAGAATCTCTTCAATCTCCTGTTTACGGGAATCTGTCTGTATCATTGCTTCTCTTATTGTTCTTCCAACAGTGGCTCTCGGGTTAAGGGACTTGTATGGATTCTGGAAAATCACCCTTACCTTACTTCTGAAACTGCGCAGTTTGTTATCTGAAAGTCGGGTAATTTCCTTTTCTCTGTAATAAACCGAGCCTTCATCCGGTCTTATCAGAAGCAACATTATTTTGGCAAACGTTGTTTTACCGGAGCCCGACTCACCAACTATACCTGTGTTTGTACCTTCTTCAATCTTGATGGAGATATTGTTGACCGCAACCACGTTTCTTCTGTTTACCCCGAGGAAATCCCTGACAACAAAAACCTTCCTGATTTTTTCACACCTGAGAATTTCGCTCATGCTTTATACACCTTATGCCGGTGGTTTCATTTCGCCACGTGAAACCTATTTTTCTTGCACATATTGCTTCTTCTTTTTCAGGACATCTTTCAAAAAAGACACATTTTTCTGTTTTTCTGTCGTGTTGAGGGGTTTCATTTGAAAGGATATCTGAAGATTTTTCATCTGAATAACCCATCAGTATCCTTGTATAGGGATGCAATGGTTTTCCCTCCTGGGGTCTGAACACTTCCACCATATAGCCCCTGTACATTATTCCAATTCTTGTGCCTGTGTCCAGAGCAAGATTAAGGTCATGGGTAATGAAAAGCATACCCGGATTGTATTTTGCTCTTATCCGGTCAAGAAGTCTTATTATCTGTCTTGTTGTCAGTACATCAAGTGCTGTTGTTGGCTCATCTGCAATGATGACTGAGGGATTATTGATCAGTGCCATTGCTATCAGAACTCTCTGTTGCTGACCCCCGCTTAACTGGTGAGGATAACTTGAAAGTATTTCGGGCTCAAGACCAACTTCTTTCAACGTTTTTATTTTTAATTCATGAAACTCTTCTTGTTTTCCGTGGAATGATTCCTGAAGATGTTTGTCCACATTGAATAAAGGGTCTAGATAGGCACCAGGGTCCTGAAAAATTATGCTAACAAGATTTCCTCTCAATCTTCTGAGTATATTTTCGTTTGTGTCTGTTATTTCCTTTTTGCAAAGAATAATTTTTCCTGACAGTATTCTGAAACTTTTGGGCAAAAGCCGCATGATTGAAAGGGCAAGGGTTGTCTTACCAGAACCGGATTCTCCAACAAGGCAGAACATCTCACCTCTATAAATTGAAAGTTCAATATCATTCAGCACAGGGAAGAATTTTACGCCGTCAGTTCTTACAACGCAAAGGTTCTTGATTTCAAGTACCTGTTCCATCTTACCAGTTTTTCGGGTCAAGCACATTTCTCAATGCATCCCCGAGTATGTTGAAATTTATCAATATTATGAATATGAAAGCACCTGCCAGCAAAAGCCATGGAGCATCTCCGATAACCTTGAGGTTTCCGACTGTTGATGAAAGTATATTACCCCAGCTCGGATATGGTTCCTGAATACCGAGACCAAGCAAACTCAATGCCGATTCACCAATAATATATCCCGGAACACTTATTGTGATAGCCGTGATTGTATAAGAAAAAGTGTTTGGAAGTATATGAAACACAAGAATTTTCCAGTGTGAAAGGCCAAGAGACCTTGCTGCGAGTACATAATCCTCTTCCTTTATAGAAAGAACCATACCCCTTATTATTCGGGCAAGACCAGCCCAGCCTATCAAGCTGAGGATCAGGACAATAAGGAAATATACCTGAATGCTTGAAAGGTTAAGCGGAAACATCGCTCTTAAAGAAAGCATAAGATAAAACGAGGGGAAAACCATAAGGATTTCAACCATTCGCATAAGAATCTGGTCTGTTATTCCGCCGAAATATCCGGCAAAGCCACCTGTAATCATTCCGAGAACAAAAGAAATAAGCACACCTATCATGCTTATTGAAAGGGAAATTCTGCCTCCGTAAAGTAATCGTGAAAAAATATCTCTTCCGTATGTGTCTGTTCCGAAAAGAAAAATACCAGCCGGTCGGTCCACTCCAAAAAGGTATTTTTTTGTTTTAAAAACGAAAAGGACCTTTCTTTCATGTCCGTCAACAAAAAACTTGACTGGATAGCGGATTGAATAATCTTCTCTGTATGTCCTGAATACCGGATCATCCATTGACGTATTGTAGACAAAAGGCCTTATATGGAATTTCCCCTCATTATCTACAAAATGAATCTTTGTTGGTGGGTGGTACGGCTTGTTTCTGAATTGCTCGTCAAAATGATAGGGTACAAGAAGGTCTGCGAAAAAAGAGACAAAATAGAAAACAATAAGAAACCAGAAACTATAATATGATATCCTGCTGTGTTTTCTTAATCTTCTGAGAAAATTTTTCATGACAATCTTATTCTCGGGTCAAAAAATGCAAGAAGTATATCACCTATGAGATTTCCTATAATCAGAAGAAATCCGCTTATAACAAGTGAACCCATTACAAGATACAGGTCATGTGAAAGGACTGCCTCAAGTACAAGGCTGCCCATCCCTGGCCAGCCGCAGATTATCTCTGTCAGTGCAGCACCATTAAGAATGTTTCCTATTTCCATTCCAAGTATTGTAAACATTGGATTCAAAGCATTTCTGAGAGTATGCTTGAATATAACAGAACCAGCAGGCAGTCCTCTTGCCCACGCAGCAAGAATATAGGGAGTGTTAAAAACCTCCACAAAATTGTTCTTCATCAACCTGAAAAGCCAGCCAGTATTCACAAAACAAAGTACAAGCCCGGGTACAAGGAGATGTCTCAGGTAATCCTTGAAGATCGTAAAACTGCCTGCACTTATATCAAAAACACTTCTTGTACCTCCAAGCGGGAGAACACCTGTTTTGCTTATGAAATAGACAAAAAGCAGGGCAACGAAAAATGAAGGAAGAGAGATTGAAATATACGCAAGCAGGGAGAATAATTTGTCAAACCATGAACCCTCTCTGTATCCTGCAAGTACTGCCAGAGGAACCGCGATCATCCAGCTTAAAAAGATAGAAAAAACCGCAAGGCATAATGTATTTTTAACTCTGAATTTTATCAGGGTTCTAACAGGAATGTGATACGCAAATGAAACCCCGAAATCAAACCTGCATATGTTTTTGACCCACATCAAGTACTGGACAATCACCGGTCTGTCAAGTCCGAAACTTGTTTTCATGTGTTCAATTGTTGAAGGGGATATCTCAGGATTCATTTTCATCTGGGCAAAATAATCACCTGGCGATGATTGTATGATTATGAATGAAACAAAACTCATTCCAATGAGAAGTGGAACAACCTGTAGCAACCTTTTGAGTACAAGTTTCTTCATAGTGGTGAAACAGTAATTTTCCTGCGGTTCAATCCAGCAAATTCCATAGACACCATCAGAGAATTTTCAGGTATTTTTTTTATTGCTTTTTCAGGCCATTCAACAAGCAAGAGACCTTTTTCAATGTATTCATTGAATCCAAAACTTTCAAGTTCCTGCTGGCTTTGTATTCTGTAAAAATCAAAGTGAAAAACAGAAAGTTTCCCTGCCCTATACTCATTTACAATTGTAAATGAAGGACTTGTTACATCGTTTTTTTTGGTGAGAAATTTTATCATGCCCCTTATTATCGTTGTTTTTCCTGAACCGAATGGGCCGGTAAAAACCACACAGTTTATCCCGTGTTTTCTTACCCATCTGGCAAGAATACTTCCGACATTTTCTGTTTCTTCGGGAGATTTTGTTTCAAAACAGATCTTCTGTCCTTCAGGAAAAATGTCTGAACTTTTCTTTGAATATTTTGTTTTTTGAACCATCTTTGTTTTTCAGGACAAATGTTTTTTTCTCTGTCAGTTTTCCGATTTTCGTGATCCGCACATCGCCAATTTTTTCTGGAACAAATTTTGCAGTGTCAGGGGGAACTGCAAACAATAACTCATAATCTTCTCCGTCATAGAGTGCAGAAAAAATCCTGTTTTTTCTGGATGCATCTACAGACACTGGAATCTTCCATGCTTCTATTTCAAAGCCGCAACCGGATGCTTCCGCCAGTTTTCTCGCGTCTGAGGCAAGACCATCTGACAGGTCTATCATGGCAGACGGTTTTGTCTTTCTAATGATTATTTTTGCCTCGTTGACTCTCGGAATGAAAGAAAACTGCTTTCTCTTTTGTGCTCCTCCCAGAGTTCCGCTTACAAACAGCAAATCGCCGGGTCTTGCTGTACTTCTGAGGACAATGTCTTCTTTCTTCACTTTTCCAGCGAGAAATATGTTAACAAAAAGAACATCCGAACGTGAAAGATTCCCTCCGATAATATCAACCCTGAACATTCTTGCTATGTCAAGGATGCCTTTGTAAATTCCTCTGTAAAATCTGGCTTTTGCTTTCTGCATCCCCATGGATACAAGACCATAAAGAGGTTCTCCTCCCATTGCAGCGATATCACTGATGTTTACACCGAGTGCCTTCCATCCTATCTGATAAAGTGATGCTGTTTTTGTTGTGAAGTGTACGCCATCAACAACAACATCGGTTGTGAGCAACAGATAATTTTCTCTATCATATTCAACCACAGCAGTATCGTCCCCGATTCCAGTTTTGACCTCGTTTCTCTCAGGAACACAGTGTTCCTTGAGCCATCTTATAATTTTTTCTTCTTCCATGACTATCTGGATTTTCTCATTCTTTTTCCTTCAAGGAGCAGGGGCAGCCCGAAGATATCAATGAATCCTTTTGATGCTCTGTGATCAAAGGCATCCTTTGATGTGTATGTTGAAAGATTTTCATCATAAAGAGAGCATTCTGATTTTCTTCCAACAGGTATACACTGACCTTTGAACAATTTCATCTTCACAACACCGGACACATATTTCTGGGTTGCATTGACAAAGTTATCAAGGCATCTTCTGAAATCGCTGAACCAGTAACCATAATAAACAAGTTCAGCATATTTCTGACTGATGATATTCTTGAAATGATAGAGTTCCCTCTCAATTACAAGTTTTTCAAGTTCAAGATGGGCTGAGTGTAGAATTACAGCAGCGGGTGCTTCATATATTTCTCTTGATTTTATTCCGACAAGTCTATTTTCAACCATATCTATCCTGCCGACCCCGTGCTTCCCACCAATATCATTAAGCAGAGTAATAAGTTTGAGACTGCTCATGTTTTTCCCGTTTATCCCCACAGGTATTCCCTGATTGAATTCTATTTCAATGTAATCAGGTTCTGATGGTGCCTCCGCAGGGTTTCTTGTTATCTGATAGGCGTCTTCGGGCGGATTTTGCCATGGATCTTCAAGCACACCACACTCAATTGAAATTCCCCATAGATTCCAGTCAATACTGTATGGCCGTTTTTTTGTAACATCCACAGGGATTTTATACTTTTTTGCATATTCAATTTCTTCCTCCCGTGATCTGAACTCCCACTCTCTGACAGGAGCAACAATCTTAAGGTCAGGGGCGAGGCTTTTGAAAGCAAGTTCAAATCTTACCTGGTCATTTCCTTTTCCAGTGCATCCGTGGGCAAGTGCGTCTGCATTTTCTTTTCTTGCGATGTCAACCATATTTTTTGCAATCAGAGGCCTTGAAAGAGATGTTGCCATTGGATATTTGCCTTCATATAAGGCAGAAGCCTTAAGCGACGGGAAGATATAATCATTTATGAACTCATCCTTCAAATCTTTGAAATAGAATTTTTTTGCACCTGTTTTTATTGCCTTTTCTTCAAGTGCCGCGGGATTCTCTTTCTGTCCAATATCCGCGGTGAATGCTATTATCTCGGCATCATACTTTTTCTGCAACCATTTTATGATGATTGATGTGTCAAGTCCACCTGAATATGCAAGAACAATTTTTTTCAATTTCCCCCCCTGTGTTCAGATAAGATTTTGTTTTTTCAGTTTTATAAACATCCTGATTCTTCCGACAGCAAAGCCTCCAAATCCAAAGATAACAAATATGATCTGAAAAAAATATCCGACTTTTGGCATTGATGCAAGAAACACAAAAATTCCGGTGCCGACAAGTATGGAAACAATCATTTTTGTTTTTCCTTCTTTCAATCTTCTGAAAATTGTCCTGCCCAGGGCAATTGATGCAAATCCACGGCAAAGATACAAAAATGAGAGATAGAATGTGAAAAAAATTAAACCCAGAGGTGCTCCGATAACAGTGAGCATCAGGAGAATAAGTATCAAAGGAGTAAGTATCAGCAGTAGTATCCCGGTCAAAAATATCCATACAGGTCTTTTTTCAATAATATCAATTGTTTCCTGGAGGATACGCGGTGTTATGAAAAACATAAGCAAAAATGGAAAGCACAAACTCAAAAATGAGAATAACCTTCTCAATTTTGAGGACAGGAAAAACTGTATCTTTCCATGTATCGGCGGCTCATATACAAAATCGCAGTGTTTCATCACATTCGCCGGGATTGCCGGCTTTTCAGTACTTTGAACAACAAGTTTCTTATCAACGAACAAATTTTTTGAAAAAATAATGCTTTTTGTTTTTATATGGAGGTTGCTATACCATCCGCCCATCTGAACATCACTTGACCATATTTCCATTGATTTCTTGAATCTTACATCATCAAAGATCACAATCTCAGGGGCAACGACATTTGTGTTTCCTTCAACTGTCAGGTGGTCTATCGTAATCTGCCTTGCAACAATCCTGAGGTTTCCTTTGATGTTGCCTGAAATTTCCACATTATCGCCTGCAATATAGACATCCTTGAATGATGATGCGCCGCTGAATCTGATATTAATGCCCAGAATCACCACATCCTCGTATGACAACCCGGAAAATTCAACAGTGCTTCCAACGGCAAAAATGTTATTCATGAAATTGTGTTTCATCACAATTTTTTTTCCTGAAAAAAAATCATCCGCAGCGAAGTTTTTCTGAGCACTCACCACAGCACATATGTTCAGTGCCAGCAGAAATGAAAATGTAATCGGAAAGATGTTTTTCATATTATTCTTAGAAGGGGAACCTCATCACATCTTGGAAATTTCGGACAGTTAATGCAATCAATCCATATTTTGTGTGGAAGTTTTGTTTTTTCTATGCGAACAAATCCGAATTTTTCAAAAAATGCTGGTGTATAGGTGAGGACAAAAATTTTATTTATTCCTATTTTCTTCGCTTCTTCAATAAGGGTATTCACAAGCATTGAACCGTATCCCTTTTTCTGTTTAGAATTCTTTATAGCCAGAGACCTGATTTCTCCGAGGTCTTTCCATACAATTTTCAGGGCACCGCAACCAATAATTCTGTTTTTCGCATCGTTAATAACCCAGAAATCCCGCAGGTGTTCAAAAACCTGATTTATTGAAACGGGCAGCATCTTTCCCTTTCTGGCATGTTCATTGATGAGATTTTTTATCTGATAGGCGTCTTTTAGAATAGCCGGTCTGATATTACATTTCATCTATTATAACCCTCCTTCCTTCTATTCTTATTAATCTGTTTTCTGAAATAATCTTTATTGCAAGAGGATAGATAACATGTTCCTTTTCCTGTATTCTTTGATGTAGTGTTTCAGGAGTGTCGTCATCAAACACTGCGACAACTGCCTGAAGAATGATTGGTCCTGTATCTATATCTTCTTCAACAAAATGCACGGTGCAGCCTGTAAACCTGACTCCGTAATCAAGTGCCTGTTTCCATGCCTCAAGTCCGCGAAAAGAAGGTAGCAGCGAAGGATGAATATTAATAATTCTGTTTTGATACTCCCTGAAAAAGTTCTTTTTTATTACCCGCATGAAGCCCGCAAGGCATACAAGTTCCACTCCATGCTGTTTCAGGCACTCAACATACTTTTTCTCCTGATGATTTTCAAGAAATGTGCGGTACTTACCCGGCTCAATATAAACTGCGGGAATTCCTGCGGACCTTGCAATTTCAAGAGCACCAGCATCGGGATTGTCGCTGATTACCACACCAATTTTCGCATTTATAAACCCATTCTGGACATGCTTGACTATTGCCTGCAGATTACTTCCCTTCCCTGATGCGAGTATTCCTATGGTAAACATTTTTCAATCTCCTTTATGCGACGCAGAATTTTTTCAAGGAAATCAACAGACGCATATTTTTCCTTCTTTTCATTACCGTACGCAATGCGAAAATTTTTCTTTACTCCTTTTATTCTGTATCCTTCATTATAAAGCATTTTCTGTATGTATCTGATTTTTTCAATATCTCCCTCTGAATAGATTCTCCTTCCTGCAGGGTCCCGCTGGATTTTCAGAAAAGAAAAATGTTTCTCCCAGTATCTGAGTATATGCGGGGATATTCCGGTAATCTCAGATACTCTGCTAATGCTGTAATAATGTACATTTTCATTCATCTTTCAGCTGTCTCGTCATAAGCTTCACAAGTTCATCCATCGGATTTGAGTGTTCATGAATAATTCTGTATATTGCTGAAGCAATCGGAATTTCTACATTGTGTTTTTCGGACATTTTCACGACTGCCCTGGAGGCAAAGATACCTTCAACAATCATTTTTGTGCCTGAAAGAAATTCATTTCTTTTTCCTGTTGCAAGTGCTCTGCCGAAGCGGTGATTTCTGCTTGCAGGACTGATGGAAGTTGTTATCAGGTCACCGATCCCGGCCAGTCCCCAGAAGGTTTTTTCCCTTGCTCCAAGTTTGACACCGAAATTCTTCATTTCGTGCACACCTCTTGTTAAATATGCTGCTTTCGCGTTATCTCCAAGATTAAGTGCGTCAATTATACCAGAACCGATTGCCAGAACATTCTTATACCCCCCGGAAATTTCAACCCCGCACACATCAGTGCTTGTATATAATCTGAACCTTCCAGAAGAAAACATCTTCTGAAATTCTCTTGCCAGATTTATATCTTCTGCGGCTATCACAGCTGCAGTTGGATTACCCGCTGCGACTTCAGATGCAATGGTTGGACCGGAAATAACTGCAAAACTTCGGCTACCTATTTCATTATACAATATTTCTGACATTCTCATGCCTGTGTCTGGTTCAAGTCCTTTGGTGGCAATAAGTATTTTCTGTTTTCTGCAGACCGGTTTCATCTGCATTGCAACACTTCTGAAATATTTTGAAGGTACAGCAATAATCAAAGTTTCCGCATTGATGCACGCTTCTTCAAGATTGTTTGTAATAATAATATTTTTCGGTATTTTGAATCCTGGCAAAAACTCCGGATTTTCGCGCCTGCTTGCAAGAATATTTGCATACTCAGGAAATTTTTCCCACAGAATAATTTCAAATTTCTCTGAAAAAACTATTGAGAGTGCTGTTCCCCAGCCGCCAGCGCCTATTACCACTATCTTTTCCATATTCTAAACCTGTTTTCTCTTCCCTGGATTAGCCTTTTAATGTTTTCTTTATGTGCAAGGATGATCACAAGAGAAATTATAATGCCTGTTATCAGGATGATCGTACTTTTTCCTGAAAGCAAAAGCAACAGCGGAAATCCGATTGCAGCGGCTATTGAACCCGCAGACACATAACCTGTACTCAAGAATACAACAACCCATATGAGTGAAGACAGAAGCGCTTCCTGCGGTACAATTGCCAGTATAACTCCAAAACTGCAGTTTACTGATTTTCCCCCTTTGCCTTTGAGAAAAACAGAAAACCTGCTACCAACAATTGAAGCAAGTCCCACTGCCAAAAGGAGAAAAAGATTTGTATCATTCGCGTAAGAGTATTTCAAAATCATCACAGGCAGTGCGCCCTTTAGAACATCAAGAATAAAAGTAAAAATTCCGGGTGCTGGACCCAGCACCCGGAATACATTTGTTGCGCCGATGTTGCCGCTGCCTGTGGTTCGTAAATCAACCCCGTATATATACCTTCCTATCCAGTATCCCCATACAAGACTACCTGATACATATCCGGCGATAATCCAGAGAATTATAGAAAACAGATGCACGGTTCATAAGCCTGCATTACTGAAGGCCGATCAATTCCTTTGCTTTGTCAACAGCAGAGCCAGCGTCCGGTGCATACCCATCAGCACCTATTTCGTCAGCATATGCCTGTGTGGTAGGTGCACCGCCGATGACTACTTTCACTCTGTCCCTGATACCTTCTGCCTTCAGTTTTTCAATAACATCCTTCATTGCAGGCATTGTAGTTGTTAAAAGCGCAGAGAGTCCATAAGTTGAGCGCCATTTTTTGCCGCTTCAACAAACTTATCTTCAGATACATCAATTCCTAAGTCAACAACCTCAAAACCCGCGCCTTTCCACATCATGGAAACAAGATTTTTCCCGATATCGTGGAGATCGCCTCTGACCGTTCCTATTGTAACCTTTGCCAGGGTTTTGATGCCTGCTTTCACAATTTCGGGCTGAAGGATTTCCATTGCCTTGTTCATTGCTCTCGCGGCAATAAGAACCTCAGGCACATAAAACTCGTTGTTTTTGAATTTCATACCCACAACGTTCATTCCTGAAATTAGGCCATTGTTCAATATTTCTTCAACTGAGATATTTTCAGCCAGGGCTTTTGAAACAAGCTCAGTGGCTTTTTTC
>DYKA01000055.1 GCA_020722805.1 Vermiphilus sp. | reverse complement strand
ACCGGAATCTCCTTCTTATCCGCCTCTTGAAATATCTTTAATCTCATCTGATAAAGAAATTCTTTCTCGCTCATTGCCAGACCCTCCTTTTATCCTCAATAGTTTATTGGAGGTTCTGGTAGGTGTCAAAGAGGAAAAGTTATCCACAGTTATTGGTAGTTATCAACTCCCCCCTCTTTGGAAACTCCCCCTATACTATGAATAAGAATATCTGTAACCATTACTTGAAGATACTACAATCTAATTCAAAGAGCCTTGGGGTCTCCCCCTTTGTTTGGACAGAAATCAGTAGTTTTATAGGTGTAAAAATCTTTTATAATCTGCCCCACGCAAGAGGGGATATTAACAGTGATGGAAACACAGACATTTCAGATGTAATTCTGTGTTTGCGTCAGGCAATAGGCCTGGATTCTGCAAATCCTGATTATAGTGATATGAATGATGATGGAAGTGTTGATATTTCAGATGTAATACTGATACTAAGGAAGGCAATAGGCCTGGATTGAAAAGAATTTGATATTTTAAAGATATATTTTCAGCAATGTCGTAAATATCAGTAAAGTACATTTTATTGCAAAGTGAAAATTGCAAAGTGCAAAGTGAACTTAACAAACAGAGTAAATTACAAAGAATAAATAATTTTAATTTTGCAATTTACAATTTGCATTTTGCACTGAATGTTCAGTGGAGCCCCACGGGCAAGCCCGTGGCTTTCTGCGAAGCCGGGTAAAAGTACAGTGCACATTGATTTGACTATATCTAAAAATCAGGATATCTTTTTCAATGAAATATGAAAACCGAGAAGATCTTCAAAGGAGCAGTCATAGGGCTTGGTTTTATTGGTGCAGGGGATGATGTTTCAGGACAGGCAATTGGTCAGAAGGTCAGTAATCTTGATGGTACACATGCTGCTGCAATGGCTGGCAATCCTTATATAAATCTTGCTGCTGGTTCCAGCAGGGATCAGGGAAGAAGAGACAGATTCAATCAGAAATTTAATGGAGTAAGAACGTATGAGGACTGGCGCGAACTTCTTGAGGTTGAAAAACCGGATATTATCAGTATTGCCACAAATACCCCATATCATGTTGAAATAGGTATTGCCTGCGCAGAAAATGGTGTTAAGGCGATTCTCTGCGAAAAACCTATTGCAACAAATCTTTCTGATGCAGATGAACTTCTGGATGTCTGCAAAAAAAACAAAACGATCCTTGCGATAAACCATAGCAGAAGATGGCATCCTTTATGGCGTAAATGCAGAGATGAAATAAAATCAGGAATAATTGGTGATATTCATTATGCCTGTGCCCACTGGCCAACAGGTCGGCTTGGTAATATTGGTACCCATATGTTTGATGTTTTGAGGATGCTTCTTGATGCAGACGCTATTTCTGTGAGCGGAACCATTGATACACTTTTGTATTCTGATTGCAGAGGTCCGCAGTACAAAGACCCTGGTGGATGGGGCATTGTTGCGTTTCCAAATGGCATAAAAACATTTATTAATGCGCCTCAGGCAGCAAAATTACCTTTTGGAGTTAGGATTACTGGTAGTGAAGGAGAATTAATAATCTACAGAAATTCTGCAAGGGCTTGTTACTGGAATGGAAACACAAAGGAAATTCCTTTTGTTTCTGATGGAAAAACTTCCCTTGACCGCGCAATGGAAGATATTGTTAATTGTCTATTGCACGGAGGGAAACCTGCATGCACAGGTGAAGATGGTTTGATGGCACTTGAAATCATCATTGGCTTTCACATCTCGGATAAGGAAGGTGGAAGATGGGTCAATCTGCCGGTTTGTGGAAAAGAAAGAAACCTTGAAGTAACGATTGGATAAAATATGTTTCTGTTCCGACCCTGGTTCGGAACGTTTTGACAAGGAGGCAAAATATGCCAGAAGAAAAAGAAGTTGGAAAAATTACGCATTATTTTGGACATATAGGTGTTGGAATTGTTGAGCTTACTGATGATTTAAAGGTGGGCGATATTATTCATATCAAGGGCCATAGTTCTGATTTTACACAGAATGTTGATTCTATTCAGATTGAACATAAGAATGTTTCTGAAGCAAAAAAAGGAGATGTTATCGGCATAAAGGTTATAGAAAAAGTACATCCTAAAGACATAGTTTATAAGGTTTTGGGATGATATTGGATTTTCTTTATTGAGCGGGTAAATTTCACTCAAGATACTTTTTGTATGAGTTGAGTGTGAATTTTTCAAGTAATTCAACACCCTCTTCCAATCCACCTGGTTTATTTCTCTTTAACCATAATTTTTTGTGCTGATGGATAATTCCCTCAGCGTTTTTAACAAGAGATTTCAGTGTTTTTTCTGAGAAACCCTTCCCTGTTTTGTACTTTTCAAGCATCAAGAGTCCCCTTTTGCAGGCGTGTTCAAGAAGTCGTGCACAATTTTTGAATTCTTCTTTTATAAGATTTTTTTCTTTGCTTTCAATCCTGATTTTGGGAATATATGATGCTGCTTTTTCTATCTGTTTTTGTGCTTTGATGATGCCTGTTGTCCTCATCCTTTCTGTAAAAATCGGCCTTTCTAAATCTTCACGAAGTGAAATAAAGAGAGGAGATGCATTTGATGTATAAATTCCTGTAGATATTGCTACACTTCCGATTTCATAGACAAAATGCCCTGAATTATGACTTTTGTCTTCAAAAGCAAATAGTCCTATCGTTTTTTCAACAGGCATATCAAAATTTGTCCGCAAACACCACGATACCCCAGCGCCAAAACCAAAGCCAATATAACTAATTGGCAGATACTGCCAGTGTCCATTATCCCCCCAGTCAGTATTCAGAAAACCCATTGCACCTGTTTTCAACCCGCTTTCAGCAGCATTGATGAGGTTTGCAAGGCAGTTTTCAGTTCTTCCTGCAATTGAATTCCATGATGATGTTCCAGGGCAAACATAAAAAGGAATCCCTGTTTCTTCAATTTTTTTACATCTTGGTTCAAAAGGATGGTTTTCTTCATATCCCCACTCAAGAACAATAACATCCTTTGGTAATTCTGGTATAAGTTCTGGATGTTGCTGAATTATATCCCCCCAGAATTGCATTGTTCTTCCATATTTTTGGGTAAGTTGGTAAATCTTCAAAAGAAACTCAAGATAAACCCTGCCTTCGCCTTTTTCCTTAATAGCAAAAGCACTTCTTTTTTCTATTTTAGTTTCATCACAGCCAACATTGAAATATTTGCTTGAGAAATTTGGTAAAAGTTGATTGTATAAGTCATCCAGAAGTTCAATAGACCCAGGGTCAGTGGGACATAGCGTCCAGGGATTATCAGGGTCTTCAGCAAGATGTCTATACTGCGGATGTTGTAGCCATCTCTGGAAATGACCAAAACTGTTCTGATTCGGTACAAGTTCAACAAATCTTTCTTTGCAGAATTCGTCAAGTTTCTTTATTTCTTCAGCAGTCATCGGTGATTTATCTTTCCAGACAACTTCATGTCCTTTATATGCAAAGGTATGTTCAGTATAAAGTTGAAACTGGTTGATTTTCCACGACGAAAGTAAATCAACAAGATTATAAAGGGTTTCCATTTTTGGGACTTTACTTCGGCTGATATCTATCATTACCCCCCTGTGTTTGAAGTCAGGATAATCATAAATTTGTAAAACCGGAAGATTTTTATTTTTCTGCATCAAAATCTGTTTAAGTGTGCACAAACCATAATACGCACCAGCAGCATCTGAACTTTCAATTTTTACAGAGTTTTTAGAAATTGTAAGTTTATAACCCTGCGGTTGTATGGCACAGGATGGGTCACAGGTAATTGAGAGAAAACTATTGCTGGCATATGATTGTTCCCAAAAATTTCCTGTATATTTTTTTGTAATTTTCCTGATGTAGTCAGAAAAGAAATCAGATTTTTCTTCAATGCCCGAAATAAAAAAATTCGGTTTTGCGGGAATTTTACAGATTGATTTTTCTACAGTCATCTCCCTTGGTACAGGTAAAAGCAAAATCTTGTCCATTCTTTTCTCCCTTGTTTAGTAAAGGTTTTAGGCATTTGCGATGATAAAATCCTTCTTTAGTCAATATTTCCCCCTTTCTTTTGCAAAAGAAAGCCTGGATGAATTTTCAAAAAAACCTCCCTTAATTCTCCTTTGATAAAGGGGGGATTAATTTTTACTCTTTTTGTAATCATTAACTTTGTGCTTACGCATAACCGTCTTCACTGAGGTATTACCTGCTTGTAACGATTGCCCTCGGTATCTTTAGCAAATACAAGTTTCGCTGAGGTACTCCGTTCAGGTTCTATGTTATACGGCACTGCTGCCTTTTAGTCTCTTTCATCAATTTTCTGTTAATGCTTTAATTTCTTGTGCAATTTGGTCAAAAAATGCCTTATAGAATTTCTTATCGTCTATGGTTTTTTCTGTTTGCGTTTGTGAGGCTTCACTTCCGAGTGGTACCGGAATAATAAACAGTAAAGATGTTGTTCTTCTGGCAACATGCAATTTTTTTGTAGTCTGGGTTGCGTTAAGATAAACTTCTGATTTATTGTCTTCGGAAGGTAGGAGGGTTACTTGGATAGAAACACTTATCGATGAAGAACCTTTTTCAAAGTTCTTTGCTGCCTGTATCCGTTTTAATTGAGTGTCTTCATTGATAATGGAAAAATTATTTTTTAAAATCACTTGTTTTATTGCGAGCCAGCAGGTTTCTTCTGAAGCATCATAAACCCTGGAATTCAAATTGGTTTTGCTTGTAAACACTTCTTTAGAGGGTCTGAATGTGGCACATCCGGTTATGAATATAACGCAAAGTACAAAAATTATCCAGCAAAAAAATTTTAGATTTTTCATTTATACACCCCTGTTTTTGCCTTGTTTACACTGTTTCTTTTTTGTATATTTTCTTAAAAATTTAGCTGTTTTTTCCTTTCAATTTTCTCAATGCTTTAATTATAATCAGTCATTTTGAAAATGTCAAAAGCATGTACAAGTTTTATATCATCAGTTATAAGTAAGCAGTCAACATATCTTGTATATCCGCTGCAATTTTTTTTCTCATACTTTGAAAGTGTTAATATGATTTCGTCCTGTTTTAAATCAACATCAAAGTAAGCCCAAACATACTGTCTTGCAGGCGTATTTTTGTCCTGTTCAATGTCGAACACCTGCGAAGCAATTCTTTATTCTCCTGCATTACACTAACAACAAAGGCTCCTCTAAATCCATCCATATTAAAATATCTCACCCATATGCGATACCTGCCATCTTTTGAAACTTTTAACTTATACTGGCTACCGGCATCTCCTTGTTCACTGCTTCGTAAAGGGTTTTCTGTTTTGAAGCAAGTCGTGTGAGGGAATTTGATACAACCTTCCAGCCATCTGAAGATGGAACAAAATCCTCTGCTTCAATGAAGATTGTTTCTGCTGAAGCAAAAGCCCACAGAATAAAAACAACAGAAAAGAAAATTTTCAAAAATTTCATGTGGACCGCTCATTTTTTGATTTGGCAATGATACCACATCTTTTTTCCTTAACAAATGGCTTTTGCCCAATCACCCGCACTTCAAGTTCCCCATTTTATGAAAGAGTAGATGGCGTTGTGGAAAATTTCAAATACCCCTATTCAGACCTCGTCCATTTTCCTTTATTTTTACCCTTCACTTAACGGCAAACAGTATAACACCGTTTGGAATTCCTCAAGTCCGCTGAACTGGAAACGACAAGTTTCTTTATTTGACAATGCAGCGACATTAACATAAATTATCTTCATTCAAAATTTCCATAAAATGGAGGGTTGTATGGATCCCCATGGCATCAGAGAATCGCTTGTTATTGAACAGGCAAATCAGGCAGGTTATTATTTTGATGAGATAATTGCTTCACTTCCTTTTCCTATGAGGGTGAGGAAAAGTTATTACATCAGAAAAAATCTTCCTTTTACATATCCGCTGCCAAAAAGAATAGATAAAACTTTTCAGGGAAGAACAGGGCTGCTTGCTTATGATCTTATTGTGATTTCAGGGGTTGATGTTTGTGAGTTTTCGCCTGAAGAACAGTTAAATCTTGTTTCTTATGTTGAGCACGGAGGAGCAATAATTTTCACTGGTGGGACATTTGCATTTGAAAAAAGCGATGGCACATATCATATTCTTGAAAATATCCTTCCAGTTGAAATAAGTTTTCCTGAAAAGTCAACAAAAATTTCTTATCCTGGAGGTGCAGAAATAGACCGGGTCAAATCGCAGGTTGTAAAATTGAATAGGCAGCATCCTGTCTGCAAAGGGCTCTCCCATGAAATTGGAACGGTTTCAATCATTCATCAATTAAAACAAAAAAAACAAGCAGAAGTATTAGCAACATGCGGGAAATTTCCTGTTGTTGTTCTCGGGGAATATGCAAATGGCAGGGTTGCAGCAATAACAGCAAGTCCTGATTATGATAATCTGAAAGGTCCTGTTGACCAAACAAGTTTTTTTGAACACAGCGACTATGATGATCTTATGAGAAATATTATTATGTGGCTTCTGAAAAAGGAAAAGGAGATTGCTATTAAGTCGTTTTCAGTCAAACAGCAGAAAAAATCAGGGCAGTGGGAAATAAAGGCAGAGTTGGAGCCAACAAAAGAAAAAGCCAAAAAGGCAGTATTTGAGGTTTATGGCAATGATATTTTTGCTCAGGCGAATGAAAGAACATTGAATTTTTCACTCCCTGTTTTAAGAAAGGAACTTGAGATAAAAAGCAACCGAATAAAATTTTCCTTTCAGATGCCTGTGTTGCTTGAATTTCTTCCTGAGAACTTTTATAAGATGTCTCTTACTGTTCAGTATGGTAAAGATATAAACAGGGACTATAAGAATATGATGTTAGACCCTTATGAGCCGATCCTGCACAGAAGGGATACTGTTCTGTCAGTGAAGCAGGCACGTCATATAAGAATAAAAAACCTTGAGGAAGAGTATGTTTTTATGCCAGACCAAAAATTAAGGTTTGAAGTTTCTCCACAACCGCCAGATCTTGAAAAACTTGTCCTTGAAATTAAGGATCCGGATGGCAACAATGTTTTTCAGAAACAAGAAATTAATCCTGGTAGTTCCTATATCTTTGAATATCAGATTCCTCTGTGGAGACAAGGAAATTACATTTTAAGGGCAACAGGAATAAACCGTTCTCAAACATTTTATGCTGAATATCCGTTTGCGATTGTCCACATTGAACCTGTTGAAGACCTTCTTTTTGTTGCTCCGGTCAATGTAAGCGGATTGACAGAACAAAGGATTCGCGAGGAGGTTTCTGACAGGGTGAATAAAGGATTCAATTGTGTGATATCTGAACAGTTCAAAGGTAAAATTCCAGATAGGTACAACAGGAATATTCTTTATTACAGATATCTTACTCAACATCGCCATAAACTTTATCTCTGGGGTGAATATACCGGGTTGTCCTGTTTTGTTGACCATGGACCGTGGTATATCGTGGAAGGAGAAAATCCAAATATACCCTGTATCCTGACAGATGAGTTCAGAAAGAAAACATTTGATTATGTCAAACCCATAGTGGAGCGGGCTGAAAAAATCCCAGCGATATTAAGTATGGAGATATGGGATGAACCCCATGCGTTGCCAGCTAATATCTGCAGGTGTGATGTTTGTCTTGAAAGGTTCAGAAAAAAATATGGTTATGAAATGCCGAAATGGTCTGAAATAACTGATGTTCGCGGCAAAAAACGATATGATTTTTTTGATTTTGTTGGTGATTATTATGAAAAGGCATTCAAAGATACCTATGATGCTGTCTTAAGTTATCGCAAGAGGATTCAGGCAAACCATGTTTTTGCTCTTGTTGGAGCAGGACAATATTCAACACATTTCAGTTTTACTGATGATTTGAAGTGGTTTCCTTACTGTGATACCTTTGAGTTTGACTGCTACAATTATATGTATGCTCACTTTGCTGCTGCAGAAAAAGCAATGTTTCACCAGTTTCATTTTGCGTTTGCAAGATATAGAAATCTCGCCTCATATTACAGAAAACAGCTTGGTTTTTTCGTTCAGACAGACGACAGGGATTATCCCCATGATATTGAACCAATCAAAGCGCCATGCGAGATTTTGTACACTGCTATAGGCCAGAATGCAAAGACATTTCACTTAATGTATAAACCCACATTTTCCGTCAATTTTGGTCTAAGACAGGAAAGATGGGAGATTTTTGGCAAAGAACTGAAAAGAATAAGAATGGCATCACCGCTTCTTAAGAAACTGAACAAACCACAATCTGTTCTTGCGATGTTTTTCCCTCATACAAACTGGGTGGTAAACCCTCAACCGAAACAGCTCCCGCCTGGTTATGCCGGCATCGGTTTTTATCACAAAGAGGAAAGACCTTTTAATAAATGGTATCCATCAGGATATACACCTTTTAATTCTTACGAGTTTCTTTTCAGGTATTTTGGAGAATGCGATGTTATTGATGAACGGCTTGCAGCGAAAGGTTTGACTGGTAACTACAGGGCTATTGCGCTTCTTGCAACAGAATATATCCACAGTGAAGCAGCGGAAAAGTTAAGGGAATTTGCAAAGAATGGCGGTGTACTTTTAATGGATAAGATACCTTCTCGCAATCAGGATGGAGAAAAGATTGACTTTTTTGATGAGGAACTTACGTTTGGTTCAGAGGCTGTTTTCGGGGATATTGAGATGAAAATTGCTTCCTACGGCAAGGGCAGGGTATATCTTCTTACTTGCGACCTTGACGAACTTTATACAGAGATACTTGTCTCAGATGATAAAAGAAGAGAATTTCTTTTGAAGGAAAAATTCCAGGATATATTTTTCAATAGAGAAAAAATCTTTCCGAACTGCATAAGTACAAATGTTATTGTGGAAGCAAGTTTATTGAGTAATGATGAATTTAAGTGCATTACAGTTATCAATCATTCACAAAAAACTGAGAAAACAACCGTGCGTGTTTATAATCTTGATTATGATGCTAATTTTGCAGTTGACCTTATTACATTTGAAAAAATGCAGTTGAGAAAAACAGAGTCCTGGATTGAATTTGATTGTGAGATTGATGACCTTTCAGGCAGATTTATTGGGCTATATGAAAAATTTCCTGAAACAGTTGAGATTGAGGGGAAACATTCCTATGAAAAAGGAGAGTACCTTTATTTGAAGATCTTGCCGAAGTTAGAAGCAGATTCAGTAAAGGGTGAATTTCTTGCCCGCATTGTTTGCAAAAATCCGAAAGGAGATGTTGAATGTGATAAGATAATAAGCATTAACAGCACTGGTTACACTGTTGGTAAGCCGATACCAGTTAATGAGATAACAGGTACCTGGACTCTTGAATTGGAACTTTTACATTCTGGAGCCTTGAAGAAATTTTCTTGGCTTGTAAGATAAAGGAGGTATGATGTTAAGTATGGAGCAGGCATACGCAAGAGGGAAAAATGCGGGGGAATTAGCTGTAAAGGATTCTAATTGGCTTAAGATGGCTGAAAGTGTAATGGAATGGGCAAGAAAAAATTATCCTGCATCTGCAGAACTTGATTACAGAAGGGAAATTCTGAAACTTGAAAAAGAGAGAATGAATGCTGACCTGGATCTGACGAAGTTTCCAGAATGTAAAAAATGGATTGATGTCGTCAGGGCAGAACACAAATGTTTTTTAGATGGATGCAAAGATGAGTGGATGACAGCCCACCAATTCAATTGGTACTGGTTTGTCAGCAGAAGGTTGAATACAAGGTATGTAAGGAAAACAGCACCAAAAGAAAAATGCACTGGCGTCTGGTTTGGAAATGGGATTGAGGGTCCTATGGCTGGACAAAACCTTGATGATATTGTCAGACCATTTCAAAAGTTTGACCCACCTGAAACAGGTCCATCAGGTAAGTTATTTCCAAAGATAACAATTGTGGGTGGTGCATCATCTGCTGTTTTATGTGATGAAGAGCCAGAAAATATTTTTCCTGTTGATGTTTTTGAGATTATGCCGGAAGATATAAAAAAACTTACTGATTTTGTTAATTTTCTTTACAGATACAGGGAATTTTTTGGACCGGGAAATCTTGTTTTTGCAGATACTGAAATGAATTCAGTGGCAATAGAAAAATCAAACTGCCGGATGGGCATGAGATGGGCAAAAAATGGTGCTTCAGCAGTAACTGCCTGCAGTTATCTCACTCCTGAAATGAATGCATTTAAGAAAGAAAGAGACAGGATTTCCTATGAGATGAGGGGTTTTGACCCTGTTGACAACCCTGACTATGTTTTCTGGGCTGGCTGCGAGAAAAGATATCACAGATTGCTGGAGCTCGTTGAGAAAGAATCTTCAGGCACTCCAACTCTTGAAGGACTTGCAAACATTATGTTAGACCACGCAGTGCCATTTCCTGACAGAATATGTCTTGCTGGTGAAAAGGACCATCCTCTTCAGGAGGATTCAAACTGGACTCTTACAAGTTTTTCCTCTGTTCTTTTTGGGCCAACAAGAAGAACATTGTGGTGGAGAAAAGAAGGAAATAAGCCCATATATGAAACAAAGCCCTTTTTAATTTTAGGAGAAGGGGTTAAGATGAAACCAGAATGGAAAAAAGGAACAAGGAGCGAGGATTTATGAAAAGGAGGACCTGATGATTAAAAGAAAACTTGGTAATTCCGGCATGGAAATAACAATAATCGGCCTTGGAACATAGGCTATCGGCGGCACGGGCTACAATTATTCATGGGGTTTACAGGATGATACACAATCAATTGAAACAATAAAATCCGCTGTAGAACTCGGTATAAACTGGGTAGATACAGCACCTGCTTATGGACTCGGTCATTCAGAAAAAATCGTTGGAGCCGCAGTGAGAAAGTGTAAACATATACCTTTTATTTTCACAAAATTGGGCAAGTCATGGGATGAAAAAGGTGTTCTTGGCGATGGATTGTCAGGGAAAACCGTAAGAAAAGAGACGCAGCAGAGTTTAGAAAGATTGGGAGTGGATAGAATTGATTTGATGCAGATACACTGGCCCAGGCCTGATTCTGAGGTTGAGCGTGCGTGGTCAGAAATGGCAAAACTTGTTGATGAAGGGAAAATCAGGACAATAGGTGTTTCAAATTTTAATGTTAACCAGCTTGAAAGAATAAAAAAAATCAGAATGCCTGCATCTCTTCAACCACCGTATTGTCCTTTCAGGCGCGAGATAGAAAAAGAGATTCTTCCATGGTGTAAGGAAAACAATGTTGGTGTAATCTGTTACAGTCC
>DYKA01000054.1 GCA_020722805.1 Vermiphilus sp. | reverse complement strand
AAGGCAGACCAAATCCAGGAATGCCAAACCTAACAAGTGAAAAATCAGTAATGTATGCTGCTGAAAAAATTAAGGAATATTTCAGGAAAAATCCAGATATAACATCATATGGGATTGGTGCTGATGACGGATATCCAAGAGATTATAGTCCTGGAACCCTCAAGAGAAATATGGGATTTCCTGATACTGGCGGAAAGGTCGGTGTTGCCTCTGACATGAGCACAACAGAAGAGTGGATGGAATGGATACAGGCAATTGCAAAAGAAGTTTATAAGGAATTCCTTGACCATATCATCACAACAAATGGTTATGCAAATAGGAATATTCCGCCCCAGGGCATTGTTCCTGACCCCAAAATCTGGATTATGTTTGCAGCAATATGGAGTGATATAATTCATGCTTATGATAATCCGCGTTCCTGGCAGACACTCAGACAGGCAGAGATGATAAGACAGTGGGCTTCAATGTATAAAAATGTCTATATGTACAACTATATGTATTATATGCTTGCTGGTTGCGGCGCACCAATTCCACTGGCACATAAACATATGCATGATATGCCTCTTTACAAAAAATGGGGAGTTGTTGGATTTTCAAATGAAGGAAGGACAATCAGGCTGGAGTCAGGCATTTTTCCAACATATCTTTATGCAAGAATGATGTGGGATGCTGATTTAGATGCAAAATCCCTGATGGATGAATTCTTCACAAACTGGTATGGCCCTGCTTCAGAGCCAGCAAAGGCATTCTGGGAAGAACTTGAGATTACAATGGAAACAACACCGTGGCTCGGACACGAAGACAGAATTTTACCTTATGTTTATTCTGACCAATTGATTGGTAAACTTGAAAAATATGTCAAAGATGCTGAATCTCTTGCAACCCAACAGCCGTATAAGGACCATGTTTTTGCTGACAGGGTTGTTCTTGAAAACCTTAAGGCATTTATGGCAATGCACAAGGCAGAATTTGAAGCAAACTTTGAGGAAACAGCAAAACAGGCACAAAGAATGCTTGATGTTAGAAACCAGGCTTCAAGATTGAGCAGGTTTTATTTTGACCCTAATCCTGCAAGAGGTGGAGATGATGTTGGATATTACTACTGGGGTGCAGCTGCAAGAAGGGACTATTACAAAAAACTTGCTGATATGACAACAGGAAAAACAGGAGAAATGGTTGCTGTCCTTCCTGAAAAGGCAAAATTTTCAATTGACCCGAGGGATGATGGAAGGTATATGGGCTGGTATCTGCCTGAATTCAATGATAAGGAATGGAAAACAATTTTAACAACGATGCCTTTCTATAGACAGGGTTATTGTGACCAACAGGGTTATCCGTATATGGGTGTAATCTGGTATAGATTAGAGGTAAATGTTCCATCATCTATCAAGAATAAGAAGGTTTTTCTTTACGCGCCAGCTGTTGAAACAGAAGCATGGATATGGATTAATGGTAAACTCGTTGGACACAGACCCTACAGAGATGCTTATGAAAGACCGAATGAAATAAATATGGATATTTCAGATGCAGTAAAACCAGGCAGAAATACAATCGCTATAAGGGTACATACTGGATTTAACGCGGCCCAGCAATCAGCAGGCCTGACATCAAGATTGTTTATATATTCACCGAAGTGATTTTTTATTTTCTTCCTGGCAACAATGGATAACAACCGGTATAAGCATTTTACCCGTCTTCGCAGAAAACCACGGGATAAGCGAGTGGAACTCCATTGTCCTGATGAGAAGGAAAATATGCTATGAGAAAAAAATTTGTCCTTGAAACACTTGTTGATTTCCCTGATGATGCCCTGAGCGCACCTTGTCCCCTTGAAGCAAAGCACATAGAAGGTTTTATGAGACTTCTTTCTGATCATGGTATTCAAAGGGTTATCTGGGGATACTATGGTGATGGACACAGCGGATTTTTAATGCCGGGGATTGAAAATGAGCCTTCGCTTATATATGATATGAACCAGTTCGGTTATTATGCAAGGACAATTGACATCCTTGAAAATCCATTGAAAGTGGCTTCTGAATATGCTCACAAATACGGAATGGAAATTTATGCGTATTTCAAGCCATATGAAACAGGTATTTCAGGCGATTTTCCTGAAGGATCTCCGCAGGCACGGCTGTGGGGAAGATTGTATAGAATAGGTGGATTTCTTTCGTGGCTTGACCCTTTTGTTATGAAAAATCCCCATTTAAGAATAAAAAGAAAAACTGATGACCTCTGGCAGGGTATTGACTCAGAAGTAATAGAAACGATACACCTGACAAAAAAGGACGATTCTCCAACAAGAGTAAAAAAGGAAAATCTTGAAATATGGACAAGCCAGACAAATTACAGATATCAGAAGAAAAACCTCAATTTTCACTACAGAGAATCAATAGAATCATCTGAAAGTGATGTATATGATGTTTATGGAAATCTTTTGACAAAAAAAGGAACCCCTGTTCGTGTTATAAGGCTTTCAGGACTTAATCTGAGAGACAGGTATTTTCTTATTACAACAAATTTTTCAGGAGGCAAACCTGATTTTGCAAACGCGTGGGACTGCCTGGTGCGCGCATTTAACAAGCAGGGAAGGGAAATTCCTGGTGTATATGCAACAGGCACATCAATCTGGTTTCCTGAATGGGAGGACTTCAAAACAGGTGGTCTGTGTTTTGATACTGGACGTGGCCCTGAACTAACCTATCTTGACATTCCAAACAATCCTGCAGATGGCCAGGAGTATATGGAGGGCTCAAGAAAATTCCGTCTTCAGGGTCAGTCAAAAGCACAGGGATTTGTTGCTTTTGCAAGGGGAAGAAACACATATCTCCCCGGCGGACTTTGTGAAACAGAGCCAGAAGTGAGAAGATTCTGGATTTCCTGTATTGAAGAGATGCTTGATGCCAACGTTGACGGCATTGAATTCAGGGTTGAGAACCATTCATGTCATACAGACACTCCACAGGACTACGGATTCAATGACATTGTGCTGGAAAAAATTTCAAAAAAACACACTGATATCTTTCAGGAAATTTCAAAAATAAGGACCCGTGCATATTCGGATTTTCTTTTTGATGCAAGCAGGTTGATACGCGGTTCTGGCAAAAAAATTCGTATCAATCTCAATGTTGACTGGTTCAGACCTGCTTCTGAAAGACCTGGCAGCAGAAAACTTGCGTATCCAGCAAATATTGATTTTGAATGGAGAAAATGGATTGATGAGAAATTTATGGATGAAGCAGTACTCAGAATCTTTGCAAAACCATTTTCAGGAATTTTTGGTGAAGACCAGACAGCGCAGGAAATGATTGAAAGGTGTTGTGCAAGAAACATCCCGCTGTCAGTCAATAGATATGTGTGGGCTAATGAAAATCTCATTGATGAATTTCAGAAGGTTTACAACAATGAAAAGTTCAGCGGGTTTATCCTTTATGAAACATGGTCATTTGTTGATTTCTTAAAAAATGGAAACTGCAGGATTTCATTGCCAGAATTTGAACCAGTGGCAAGAATACCGGAAGAATTGTGGAAATCAAAGGCATTAACAGGAAAAATGGTATCAGAACTCTTCAAACAATGGAAAAAATTATCATAGATAACCTTATTTAATTATAGCAATTGAGACAAGATGTTTATGCACCTATAATATAATCCTGGAATATTAAACAGCAGGTAAATGTATTAAGAAACAATTTTTAGAACACCTAAGTCAAGAGGAAAAATGTTTAAAAAACTGATATTTTTTTGTTTTTCATCTTGTTTGTTTTCAGCATATGGTTTTTCGCAGAAAGTGCAGAAACTACCTTTTGCAATTTTGCACTCATCAGACACAGGTGGAGCATATATCTTCTGCGTTGTTGCTGACCCTGTAAAAAGGAAACTGTATGCTGGAACATATTCCTATGACCCGAAAAGACAGGGACTGCTGGTTTATGACCTAAATCCTGATGGTACTGTTTCTGGAAAACCAAGGAGATATTCTGACCATCCTGAACCAATGCCAGATCCTATACCTCCAGGTGGATGGAGTTCCATCACGGCTCTTTTTCTTGACAGGAAACACAACAATCTTTTTATGGGTGTGTCGGTATCTGGAGTTAAAGGTTTTGAAAACTTTAGAAAATCCCTTGTCATGTATCATCTTGATGAAAACGGAGAACCAGTCGGACAACCTCAGGCATATGAAAGTGGAAATCCAAATATCCATGTCGCAGCAATAACAATGCATCCGAAATTAAATAAACTCTTTACAGTTGGCTGGGGCGGCTCGGGTATTTATGCAATTGACCTTGACGAAAAAGGAGTGCCTACTTCAAAGCCAGAGGCATTTCAGGTTGAAGGCCACGGCAAATACTCAATAAACTTCAGGCCTGACGGGACAAAGGTATATCTTGGAACATACCCTTCTGTCCTTCAGGTATGCGATCTGAATGAAAATGGGAAGGTTGTAAAAGTACGTTCCTATGCAATTAAAGATGGCCCACAGGAATATATGATTTGTGCTCTTACAGAGAAGGCAATACTTTTCAAGGGACCGAATAATAATCTTGCGTATTTTCTGCTTGATAAATCGGGTGAAATACAGCAGGAAAATCCTGTAATTGTTGAGAATTTTCCGGTACAGGCAATAAGTGTTTCTGATACTTCAAACAGAGTAATTGTCTCTACTTCATCCGGTTTTATTGACGCAATCACAGGTAATTTTATTGTGGATGGGACATCACTAAAAGAAATTGAGATTTCTTCTGATGGGAAAACAATCAATGTTACAAGGGAAACAGACCAGTTTTTAAGGGAAAAGACGCAGTGCGTAAATGGTACACCGTCAGTCGTGATAGCGACAGCACATCTCGGATGGGGTTTTCTCGGTAATAGAATTTCAGATATTGAAATGAAAACAACACTTAAATCAGTGGAATCCGCGACACCCCTTCCTCCTGCATTCAAAACAATCTATTTAGGTCCAGAACAAAAATACCTGAAGTTTGTTTATTCCACAAGATTCAACATGGTTTACGCTACAGGAGAGAACAATATCTATGCGTATCAGGTTAAGTCAGAAGAAAAGGTGATTTCTATACCCTGTCCAGAACTCAAAGGTCCAGTCGCTCTTGATGGGTCATCAGGCACCCTTTATGCAGCGCGCAAAGATGGAACCATTGCAGTAAGAAAGATTGACAGTTCAGGAATCCCTTCCTCCACTGGTGAAAACCTTCAGTCAGGAGTCAATCCAGTATCATTTCTTTTGTTTAATCCAAAAGCAAAAATCCTTTATGTTATTGGCTCAATACAAAAAGAAGAACCGTCCAGCTCTATTATTTGTAGGGTTCCAGGTCTTTACTATGATGTGGCTGCTGCAATTGATACAAACAGGGGAAAACTTTATATCGCCAGTCAGTACAACAAGAATGAAAACCTGACTGTGTGGGACATAGGCAAGGATGGCAGAATTGCTTCAGAAACTCCAAGAAGATATCCAGATGGTTTTGTCTCAGAAAAAAAGAGAACATGCCTTTATGGATTGGCTCTTGATGTAACAAGGTCAAAGCTTTATCTTTCGGGAATGCTTGAAAATCCTGCAAAAGGCGAAGCAGGGATAATGGTTTATGAGCTTGATGCAAATGGAAATCCTCTTGGTTCTCCAAAATTTTACCAGACAAGAAACAAAACAAACAGTCCCTGGGATATATGTTTTTCTCTTGACGGACAAAAACTTTATGAAGTTGGCTGGGGAGTGCCAGCCGTTTTTGAGTGGACTCTGAACAGGGACGGCTATCTTGAAGGTGAACCATCTATGTGGGAAACAACAGGCAATGGAAAATCACAGATTTTCCCTTTACCCGATGGAAGTGCAATTCTTCTGGGAACATATCCTTCAATCCTTGAAATTGTTCCTGTTGACAGGCGCGGTAAACCTATTGGTGGCGTTTCTGCGTCTCTTTCAACAGATAAAGGCAGAGTCAATATTGGATTTTTAACTCCAGGCACTTCCAGTGATTGGATAAATCTTGATACTCAATTAAAAGACGGCGTGGGGCTGTCAAGAATAATGTGTGAAATGACCGGCTCATCAGTCAAAAAAGCGGAGATGCAGTTTGATTTCAGAAAGATATCTGGTTCAAAGATACAAAACCTGAAAAGTTTCACTGTTACAACAGCCGGAAACAGTATTTCTATCTTTGTTCCAAGATACGGAATGGATAAACCAGAAAAACTCGCAGATATGATACAATCCAGTATTGATAGGTTCAAGGAATATCTCTCCTTTGCAAAAAAATATGCCTTGAAACCAGAAGAAAGGCCAGAGGAAATTATTGTGGCAAACGGGCTGATCAGTTTAGACGGAACTCCTGAGACACTTGAAGACGGCTTAAATATCCTTTCAATGCTCGGGCATAACACAGTTCAGATATGGCACTGGGGTAATATCCCGCCAGAACAGATAAGGGAAAAAGCAGCAAAATATGGGTTCAATAGATTTCGTGGTGCTGTGTATAATCCACCTTCATACTTTGACTACAATAGTTCAATGGTAACAGATGAATACCTTGATAACTGGGTAAATGGATTGAAAAAGACATTTTCCAATATGGGTCAGAAACCAGAAGAAATGGTTTTGTTCCATATGGCAGATGAACCCGGGTGGTATTACCCTCATCAAATTGATGAAGTAAAGAAGGATATTTTACGACTGACAGTGTTCAGAAATTATCTTAAGTCAAAAGGATTTACTCCTCAGGCATTTGGCAAGAGTTCATGGGAAGAAATTTTCCCGATGAAATTGAGTGAGCCAGTAACACTTGCGGATAAACGGCTTTTCTTCTGGACAACGAGATTCTTTACAGAATCATTGAGCAAATCATTTGCAGCAGCAACAAGGGCTTTTCAAAGGGCTTATAATCAAAAAATTTTGACGACCACAAACCTTAACAACTGGCCTGGAAGATTTTTTATTCCTTCCCCAGGCGCAAAAATTGCCAACAACTGGGATGCAGGACCTGACGCCGGAATGGGAATGCCTGACTGGTTTGACCTGGGAAGAAAAAGGGCGGTTTCCTGCATCTGGACAGAGGACTGGTTTGGCGATAGTTCTGCACAGAACTGGTCGTTGTATTGCGACCTTTTGAGGTGCGCTGCAAGAGAAGGGAAAGTTGAATACGGCGGCTATGTTGTTGGACACACAACAGGTGGAAGAGTACCAGAAGGTGGAAAATACAAGATTATGGCTCTCGCCGGTCATGGCGCAAAGGCAATTGATCCATATATTTTTGGACCAGGGCTTGCCTTCAGCGATGGATGGTCAGAAAGGGAACAGGTTTATCAATCTCTTTCAGAAGGCTTAAGAATTCTTGGAAAAAGTGAAAAACTTATCGCGCCAGGAAGACCCAGAAATGGAACCGTAGCAATACTTTTCCCGCAGGCAAGCCAGGTTTGGGATCCTGATTCAAAACTTCGCGCATATCTGTGGGAACTTTATGGGCTTCACGAAGCATTGATACACGAAAATTACCCTGTTGATTTTGTTGATGATTTTGATGTTGAAGACGGAATACTGAAGAAAAACAATTATTCTGTGTTATATGTCACAGCGCCGAACCTCTCTGATAGAGCTCAAAGAAACATTGTGGACTGGGTAAAAGACGGTGGAACACTTGTAATGATGCCTGGCGCCTGTGCTTCTGATGAATACAATGAGATGTCAGTAATTCTCACAAAGATAACAGGAGTAAAACAGCCGCAGGTGGAAAGGGCAGCGCATTTGAAACAGGATGAAATCATCCGCGCAAAACAAACTGTGATAAAGGTTAAGGATGAGAGGTTTGGGATAGGAGAGACGCAAACAAAGTTCCAGACAGTTTCTCTAACTCCATTAACCGGCAGAACCATTGCTGTTTTTGAAGATGGTTCTTCTGCAATTGTTGAAACCGGTTATAACAAAGGTAGAATCTTTTCCTATGGCTTCTGGCCTGGAATTACATATAATATGAGTCCTGACAGGTCTGATTACAAGAAACTCCCTTACGGATGGTCAAAGGAAGCGAGAGAAATGGTTGTTTTTCCAGCAAAAATTGCAGCTGCAATGAAATTTGTTGAGATATCAGAACCTCTTATTGAGGGATGTTTCCTTGAGTCTGAAAAAGGCATTGCAATAACACTCCTTAATTGGTCTGGAGAGCCAAAAAAAGAAATAACAGTCGTTGTTAATGACGCAAAAGATATAACAAAACTTGAGTCCATTGAAAAGGGTATTCTAAAATGGGAAAAATCAGGAAACTCAATTAAGGTTAAACTTCCATTGAATACAGTAGATGTACTGATGCTTTATAGATAAAAAGCAGATGTAAAAATAATCTATGCACGACCTATAAACATGTCAGTCAGGATGAGGGAAAAATGACAAAAAGAGAAAGAGTTGAAAGAACTATGAATTTTCAAGAAACAGATAGGGTTCCGATATATGACCTTTTAAGATGTGATGCCGCCTTTGAATACTTCAGCGGAGAAAAAATTCCAACGCTTTCAAAAAATCCTGAAACAGAAGAAAAACTTTTCAAGATTGCTGGCAAAGCAGTCAACAAACTCCTTGATATGACAAGAAGTGTTAGTTTTGGTCCGGTGGTTGAGGAAGATGTTGAAGACGAACTTGGTTTTATTTATCATGTTTCACCTGCTGAAAAAACGTGGTGGATTAAAAAAAGGCCTTTCAATGATGAAAAGGGAGCAGTTGAGTTTTTGAAAAAATGGATACAGAAAATAAAAGAGGAAACAAAACAAATCAGCAAAAATGCTTCAGAGTATCGTAAAAATTACCATGAAAATTTTATGAAGACACAGGCAGCAATTGGTGATACAGTGAATCTTTTTGCACAGCACGGTGTAGGACTTGATGATATAAGAGTTTGTCTCGGCTTTGAAATTTTTTCGTTTGTTTATGCGGATGAACCAGGTCTTATTTCAGAGTTTCTTGAAGAATACACAAAGATGAATGTTCTCGTCTGCCATATTGTTGCAGACAAGAAACTTTCTCCCTGTGTTTTAACCTATGGAGACATTGCCTGTAAACAGAGACTTCTTCACTCTCCTGATTTTTTAAAGAAGGAGTTTTTCCCGAGGTTGAAAAAGCTTAATGATGCATGGCATGAGCACTCTTTTAAGTGTCTTTTTCATTCTGATGGCTATCTTATGGATGTTATGGATGATTTAATTGAAGCAGGAATTGACGGTCTTAATCCGATTGAAACTGTTGCAGGAATGAGCATAAAAGAAATAAGGGAAAAATATGGGAATAAGATTTTTCTTGCAGGTGGAATTGATATGAGCCAGATGCTTGATTTGGCCGTGTCCAGCAGGTAAAGGAAGAATGTAGAAAAGCAATAGAGCAGGCAGGGCCTGGCTATTTCATTGGTTCAACGACAGAAATTGACAACAGCACAAAACTTGAAAATATCATTGCACTCTATGAGGTGGTTCACAATGCAAAATCATGATATAAATGGCATTAAGATAGCAAAAGAAATCATCATAAAAAAATCAGAATTAAGAAATCAGGAATGCTTCAGGGTGGTCATAGATAGGGCAGAAAAGGTTAAAAGGGAAAAAATCCCAGAGACAAACTACCTTGCATTCAGAAAATATCATCTTACTGGCGATAGGTTGGAATACCAAGAACCAATGAGACAGAAAAGAAATAACCTTATGATTCTCGCAATGGCATCATATTTAACATCAAGGCAGGATTTTATTTTGAAACTTCAAGACTATATCTGGGATATCTGCAATGAACCAGAATGGTCTATGCCCGCACACCTTCCAGAAGTTCTTGATTTTAACAGACCGTATATTGACCTTCTTGCCTCACATACAGCTGCCCGCCTTGCAGAAGTTTTGTTGCTTGTAGATAGTCTTGATATCAATATAAAAAACAGGATTAAATACGAGGTAGAAAGGAGAATTTTTATTCCTTTCTATCAACATTCTGAGGATTATCCGTGGTTTACAAGGTATGATTCAAACTGGTGCGCAGTATGCTGCGGAGAAATAGGAACAGCAGCAATATGCATGGCAAGAGAAAAACTTTATTTCCATAAGATTATCCGAAATGTTATTAATGCAATAAACAACTACTTTGACTGTTTAGATGCACGTGGTGGCTGGATTGAAGGAATATCTTACTGGAATTATGGAATGACAAATGCAGTTAGATTTGTTGATGCCCTCTACAGAAGCACAGATGGAAGAATAAATTTATTTAAACATCCAAAACTTCAACTAACAGGACTATTTCCTGTTCATTGTTTTCTTCCGCCAGATGGATTTGTGAATTTTGGAGATGCCACCAGAAAAACTTTATTAAACAGGGAAACAATGCATCTCCTTAGTCAGCATACAAAATGTGGAAGGCAGATATCCTGGCTTTCAAAACAGATACAATTTTTTGATTATCAGGATGTGCGTTCATTGAGAGAAATAAAAATGCCAGATTCTCAGGCTCCGCAGCAAACCTTTATACACTATAAGGACATTGGCTGGGTGATAACAAGGAAGACATGGAAAGATAAAAAAGGCCCTGTCCTTGCTGTAAAGGCAGGTAGCAATAATGAACCACACAATCAGCTGGATGTTGGACAGTTTATCTTTCATGTTTTTGGAGAAACATATCTTTGCGACTGGGGCGCTGGATTATATACAAAGGATTATTTCAGTTCAAAAAGATATGAAAATCCATTCTGTAATGCTGAAGGACACAGTGTTATTTTTGTTGATGGAATAAGCCAGTATTCAGGTAGGGAATATTACGGAAAAATTGTTGAAGCAAAATCTTCAGACCAGCAGGACTCTATTACACTGGACCTCACGCACGCTTATCCGAATGAACTTGTTGAAAAAATTGTCCGCAGTATAAAATTTTCAAAAAAAGAAAGATATGGAAAACTTTTTATTCAGGATTTTGTCTCGGTAAAGGCCGAAAGAACCATTGAAACAAGAATTCAGTTTAATGGAAAACTAAGAAAACTTGATAATTCACGCTTTCTTTTACAGGGCAGGAAAGGGAAAATTGCAATCAATATCATAAGCCCGGAGAAATTCTCAACATCAATCGGCAGGTTTGAAAATTTGAAGACACTCCACGAGGACAGGGTAACAATGAGATTCTTGAGAATTATTGCAAAAAAGGTCAGTCAAGTAAATTTTTCAATTGAAATAGTTCCAATCCCCTGACTTTTTGGCATTTCTATTTGATAGAATCTTTATTTAATTGTAATATCAGTAGTGTCCAATAAAAATTTCCCTATTTAGAATAAACTCATTTCACAGC
>DYKA01000053.1 GCA_020722805.1 Vermiphilus sp. | reverse complement strand
TTATTAAAATTGTTTCTCCTTACTTTGTGTTTTCCTATTTCGTGCAAAAGTTTGTTACCAGATTCCTTCAACAGTTCACCAACAACCTTCCTGTCGTCAAATGGGTAAAAAATGTTCTTTATTATCTGATACTGTTCATGCCCCTTCCCTGCAATCACAACCCAGTCATTTTCTCTTGCTTCAGTCAGTGCCTTTCTTATTGCAGAACGTCTGTCAGGAATGATTTCACATTTCCTCTTAAGCCAGAATGGTACTCCTCTGTATATGTCTGATATTATCTGCACGGGTTCTTCATTACGGGGATTATCTGATGTTATGTAAACCCTGTCAGCGAGTTTCGCTGCAATTTTCCCCATGAGTGGTCTTTTACTTCTATCTCTGTTTCCCCCGCAGCCGAAGACAATAAGAATTCTTCCTGGTCTTAAGTGTCTCACTGTTTTCAAAAGTTCTTCAAGAGCCCTGTGGGTATGTGCGTAATCAACCACAATTGTAAATGACTGGCCTGCTTCAATAAATTCCATTCTTCCGGGTATATTTCTTATCTCTGTTAACGCTGCAGCAATCACATCCATATCTATTCCCAAACTACATGCAGTAGATATAGAAGCAAGGCAGTTGTAAAGGTTTCCTGGACCGAGAAGTCTTGTTGAGAATTGCTTGCCCTTCAAAATAAAAGATGTTCCGCTGCGGTCAAAATTGAAATTTTCCGGCATAAATTGCGCCCCTCTTGATAGTCCATATGTGATAACATTCAGATTGTTCTTTTTCGCGGTATTTATAAACGCCCGTGAATGGGTATCATCAACATTAATCACCGCAAGTTTATCCTTCTTCTCGCTTGCCGGCAGATAGGTTGAGAAAAACTTCAATTTCGCATCGAGATAATTTCTGAAATTCCCGTGATAGTCAAGATGTTCATGCCCTGCAATGTTTGTAAAAATACCCACATCAAAATCTATTCCTTCAATACGTCCCTGATCAAGTGAATGCGAAGAAACCTCAATAATTGCATGGGTTAGTTCTGCCTTTACCATTTCAGATAAAAGTGCCTGTATGTCTATTGACTCAGGGGTTGTGTTTGTGGAAGGAACAATTCTCTGCCCTATCTCATATTGAATAGTGCCTATAAGACCTGTTCTGAATGAAGCTGTTTCAAAAATCTTCTTCAAAATCAGTGTGGTACTTGTTTTTCCTTTTGTCCCTGTAACACCAATAAGTTTGAGATTTCTTGAGGGATGCTGATAATAAACTGCCGCAATCTCGGCAAGGGTTTTTCGGCTGTTTTCAACAACAACAAGACCAACTCCTGAAGGTAGAACAAGGTCCTTTTTTTCTGTTACAACCACGGACGCCCCGCGCTGAATTGCTTCCTGAACAAAAGCATTGCCGTCCGCAGAAGTTCCATGCATTGCAACAAAAATCCCGCCTGGAAGGACTTTGCGGGAATCATAGAATATGCCGCTGTTCACTTCGTTATTCAGGATCTCCTGGGGTTTAACAATCTTTGCTTTCCTAATCAGTTCTTTCAATTTCATGGTTTTCCAATCTGTTAAGGGCGATTGAGTCAATCTCGGGAGAAATGCGCATATGCTGCATGGTGCGCCATGCAATCTCCCTGAAAACAGGCGCCGCCACCGCTCCTCCATAGTACGCACCCTGCGGTTCATCCACATTCACAAGAATCACAATCTTTGGGTCATTAAGAGGCAGGAAACCAAAAAATGAAGCAACAAATTTTGTGTGAGAGTATGCACCGTTTTCAAATTTCTGTGATGTACCTGTCTTGCCGCATATCTTATAGCCTGAAATCTGCGCCTTTGCTGCTGTTCCTTCCTGGCTTACGACTCTTGAGAGAATTGTATTAAGAACCGATATGGTTTCGCCAGAAATAACAGGACCGTTAACCAAGAAACTCGGTGTATGGAATGGGTCAGCTGGCTCAATTTTTTTGACCACATGCGGCTGAACAAGATAGCCACCATTTGCAAAGACGGATATTGCCCTTACTGCCTGAAGACAGGTAACTCCTACCTCCTGCCCTATCGGAATCGCGGTAATTGAATAGTCAGACCATCTTTCAACAGGTCTCAGAATACCCTTTATTTCACCGCGGAGGTCTATGCCTGTTGGTTCTCCAAAGCGAAACTTCTTAATATATTTGTAAAGGGTATTTTCTCCAAGTGTAAGTGCAAGTTTAACAGTCCCTATGTTGCTTGACTTTATGATAATCTCCTTGAAATCAAGCTGACCATAGGGATGAGCATCATGAAGAATGTGCCCCCGTATATACCACTTGCCACCTTCACAGTTGAAAACATCATCAATGCCAACCTTTTTTTCTTCAAGGACGGCTGCTGCAGTTACAATCTTAAAGATAGAACCAGGTTCAAACAGGTCACAAACAGCATAATTTTTTCTATATTCCGCAGGGTATTTACCAGGTTGATTCGGGTCGTAACAGGGCCTGTTTGCCATGGCAAGAATCTCGCCTGTTTTCGGGTCCATTACAATAACGCTGATTTTTTTTGGCTTGCTTGATTCCAAGCATTTATCAATTTCTTCTTCAACAATCTGCTGAATATGCTCGTCTATGGTCAGATAGACATCCTTGCCCCTTTCTGATTCGTAGATTGTTCTGCCGAATGAACTCAGGTATTTACCTTTGCCGTCCCGCAGTATCTCAACAATTCCTGTTTCTCCTGAGAGAACATCATTGTATGAAAGTTCCACACCTTCCAGTCCCACTCCATCAATATTAACAAATCCGACCACATGACAGGCGAGACGTCCTTTTGGATATACGCGCTGGTAATCGTCCTCAAAAACAACCCCCTTGATTTTTTCTTTTTCAATCGCAGAGTATTCCTCAACCGTAATCTTTCTTTTTATAAGAGGATAACGTTGCTGTCTGATCTTTTCTTCAATCTCGCGGACAGGAATTTTCAGAATGGAAGAGAGCAACCTTGCAGTTTTCTCAAAATCTTCTATGTTTTTTGTGTCAATATAAAGAGTTTTTGCCGGGATATCAATGGCAAGAATGCTTCCGTTTCTGTCGTATATGGTACCCCTCTGTGCGGGTATGGCCTTTTTTATGTACTGAGTCCTGTCTGCAATTGCGACATACTTTTCGTGCAGAAAAATCTGGAGGACAAAAAGTTTTATAACAATACCGGCAAACGTAAGTATTATAAACACCTCCACAAACTTCTGTCTTTTTGAAGATCGGTCAATTTCAGTTTTTCTGTTCTGCGTTCGCATATTTGCTTATTCTTCCATTTGAGTTTTCTGCACCTTCAACCTCTATGATTCTCCATCTGTCAGGTATTTCAAGAGAAAGATTCAGTTTCTCCGCCCGAAGCTTAACCTTTTCAAATGACAGTTCCCTTTGAATCTGGATTCTATAGTATTGATTCCAATTCTTCAATTGCTGTAATTGTTTTTCAAGGTCTGACACCTTATAGCCAATAGCAATAACTTTGCAGTAAACAATCAGATAACAGAAAACAAATACAGAGGCAAACGCAAGATTTGAAATCCATTGCGGAAGCATTCTTCTGTTTTTCAAGATATCACCTCCGCTGCGCGCATTTTTGCACTTCTTGAGCTCGGGTTGGTTTTCTTCTCGTATTCGTCAGGAACAATCGGTTTTTTTGTAAGTATTTTCAGGTTGTGCGTCTTTCTCATGAAATTCTTCACAATCCGGTCTTCAAGGGAATGATATGATATTACAACAATCCTTCCTCCCTGCATCAGAATCTTTGCGGCTGAGTTAAGGCCTGCGGAGAGGTTTTCAAGCTCGTTGTTCACATAAATTCTGATTGCCTGAAAAACTCTTGTGGCTGGATGAATCCCTTTACCTGAGATACCGCAGGTTGCTATAAAATCAGAAAGATGTCTCGTTGTCTCAAACTTTCTCCTCTTTCTTTCTTCGCAGATAAGCCGTGCAATCCTTAGAGAATTTTTCAGTTCTCCGTATTTTTTCAGCAACTCCGCAAGTTTATCAACAGAAAAATTATTGACGACATCTCGTGCAGAAATACCAGTTTCAGGATCAAACCTCATATCAAGAGGACCATCCTGACGAAAACCAAAACCTGCGCTGCCGTTTGAAATCTGTTCGTAAGAAAATCCCAGGTCAAACAATATACCGGATGGGATATCAATCTTAAGATTCTTCACAATTTCTAAAATATTTTCAAATCCATCTCTGACAAAAATCACGTTTTCAGAAAATTCTTTAAGATATGACCTTGCTCTCATAATTGCCCGCGGATCCTTGTCTATACAAATCAGTGTGCACCTTCCAGACGTTTTTCTGAGAATAAAGTATGAGTGATTCCCTGTGCCACATGTTGCGTCAATATATATATGGCCGGGTTGTGGATTGAGATATTTAATAACGTCGTCCACCATCACCGGTTGATGTGCTCTCATGTTTCCAGCAGTGTTTCCGCAATCTTTCCGTATGATTCTAACGCCTTTTTAGAATAACTGTTCCAGTTATCTTCTGACCATATTTCAAGTCGGTCACCCGCTCCGATAATCACGATGGTTTCCTTAAGCCCTGCATACAGACCGAGATTTTGAGGTAGCACTATTCTTCCCTGCCTATCAATTTTTGACTGAAAGGCACCGGAAAAAAACAACCTCGTGAAGGCGCGCGGGTCACCCCTTGTGAAAGAAAGGGATTTCAACTTTTCTGTCTGAATATTCCACACACTTTCCGAAAATACAAAAAGGCAACCTTCAAGACCACGGGTTATATAAACATTTTTTACACCCTGAGACAAAAGCACTTTTCTAAGTCTTGACGGTATTACCACCCTGCCCTTATCATCAATGGTTGCCCAGTATTCTCCAATAAACACCACTTCCTCCCATTTTCTACCACTCTTATATAAAACCATATCATTAAATTTGTCAAGTTTTTGTTATTCACACAGAAATCAGAAGGGGAAAAATTCAGATCCTGGTCTCATCAGAGCAACTTACAAAATCCTCACGGTCTTACTGGCAATAAAACTGTCTAAAGATTTTTCTATTCAATTGCACCTTTCCGCCTCAATCTTTTTCTGGTATCCACTTTTTATGTACGCCTCTACAGGGTCAACTGGAACATTTTTTTCAATTCGTGCCTTCGCTACAATCGGACGAACATCCGCGTTTATAATCGGATTATTGAACAATCTATTTGCAATTATAATCTCGTCTTCATCCTGATATGCAGATAACTTTTCTGTTTGAACAAGAACTCCCTTTGCCAGTGAAACTTGAAGTGAATCAACAGAATGCAAAAGCGCCATAATTCTGTTTTCCCTTCCGCCACACTGGTCTATCATATAAGCCCAGTTTTTCTTTTTGTCCTTGTTTACAACAACGTTTCCTTTAACAAGTTCATAAAAAATTCTTGCCATCTCAGGGTTGGGTTCAACTGAATGGTCATCATCAGCGGCATACCTTGTATTAAAGTGAAATCCACCTTTCATATCTTCGGCAATAATCATAGCCACAATCTGTTCAATATTTGTGCCATGATGGTGATGCCCGAGGTCAACAAGGACACCTGCATTTTCTCCTAAACTTTTTGCAAGTGCAAAAGAGGTTCCCCAGTCAGGGATTGTTGTACTGTAAGTTCCTGGCTCAAAAACCTTGTATTCTATCAGTATCAAAACATCTTTCGGTATTTCCGAATACGATTCAAACAAGCATGATTTCAGGTTTTCATACGCCCTTTTGAGGTCTATCTGGCCTGGATACATTGAACCATCTGGAAACCACAATGTCACCACACTGTTGCATAGGTCTTTTGCAATTTTGCCCGCAAGGATTGTCTGTTCTATGTACCTTCTTCGGGTTTTTCTGTCAGGAGAAGTAAAACTACCCATGTGAGAGCCAGTGAGAAAATATGTTGGGTTAACAGCTCCAAGTTCAATTCCCCTCTGTTTTGCTTCTTTTGCAACTTTTTCAGCAATCTTATAATCAGCAACCATTCCGTCAATTGAAAAATCCCACAGCATATGTGTCGCAAATCTTTTTGTGGAACCAGTGAGTTTGTTGATGAACGCGGCATCATCAAGCTTTTCTTCAATGTTTCTTGCGGCACCTGGATAGATATAACCGCCGAACCTTCCACCGCCGAATGTGCCAAGAGCCCATCCAGGTATTTCTACCTGAAAAGTTTTGACTGCGTCTATTGCCTGTCTGACCTTTTTTTCGCCAAATTCCTCAGAAAGCATCTGGAGTCCATTTTCAATCCATTTTTCACTCAACGCCATTTTTCCTCCTTCTTTTCAGTTATAAAATATCGTTTTTTCTCACAACAAATTAGCCAGATTTTATCTTTCTGCCTGTAATAAGATATGCTGTATGACCAACCATTACATCCTGCGGCCTCAATCTTTCTGCATTAACACGGTATCTTCTAAAAAATATCTCACAAATATCAAGACCCAATACATCAAGGATTTCGCATTCGCGAATGACATTTGAAACCTGATTTGTTGTTGGAACAACAATTCCAAATGTTGCCCCGCACGACAATGACTCAACAGTATCCCTGAGATATCTTTCCGGTTCTTTAAGGTCAATGAGTGCAGCATCAAATCCTTTTTCTTCTATTCCGCAACCTATATTTTTTGTATGAAAGCAAACTCTCTGCTCAAGGTTAAATTCTCTGACAAGATTTTCTGCCTTTTTCACAAATTCCTGCCTTTCCTCATATGTATAAACCCTTCCAGAATCTCCAACAAAATGTGCGAGAACAAGTGTCATTGCTCCTGAACCGGTTCCCACCTCAAGAACCTGCATGCCTTCCTTTATGCCAAGCTTCAGAATAAGATATCCTGCATCCTTTGGATAAATAATCTGCGTGCTTCTTTTCACATAGTGAAGTATCAACTCTTCAATGGACGGAGTAAAAAAATAAATCTTATTGTTTGTACTGGTCATTATGAAATCCCCGCTTTGTCTGCCGACCATCTGCTGCAGATCCACAATTCCTTCATGTGTGCTGAAATGCCGATTTTCAATCTTCACAAACCACTTTTTCCCTTTCTCAGAAAAAAGGCAGACAATATCACCGTTTTTCAATATTTTCATTGAACAAACCCTCTCTTTCAAGTTCACTGAATAAGCAACCACAGTATCTCTGTCTGTAAAGATGCCATTGTCTTGCTGTTTGTTTGCCTTTCTGATAGTATTTTGTTAAATCAAGCGGCAGAAATTCAACACCATATTTTTCCCCGATAGAAATTCCACTTTCTTTTATTGCTTTAAGGTCTTGATGGATGCTGGCAAACATTGTTGTTGTGAAAAACTTTATCCCTTCTTGTTTTGCAAACTGCGCCGTTTTTTCAAGTCTGAGATGATAACAGATTCTGCATCTATTGTTTTTTTCTTTTGCGTGCGGCATAACAGCGCTGAACCAGTCAAATATATTATAACGAGTATCCCATTCAATCTCCTTTTTGATTCTCTGGAAAACATAACCTGCTGTCTGAAGCCGCAGTTTGTATTCCTGATATGGATGGATATTTGGATTATACCAGTATCCAGCAGGTTCAAAGTCATACTGCAAATGCTGGAATGTTTCAATGGCACAGATCCCGCAGCAAACATGCACAATTATTCTTTCCCTCATTTTGATGCTCCCAGAATCAATGTTAATGCCCACCAGAAAAATACCGTGCTTCCCGCAATCTTATAAATCTTTCTATTTTTCAATATTCTTTCAAAAAAAGTCGTTCCTGCTGGCACAAGAAAAATCAGAATAATCAAAAGGTTAAAAGTATTGCCGATACCAAAAATAAGCCCTCCGATGGCACCAGTAACAGGGTTATTTGCAACATATGCGAGATATACAAGAAAGCCAATCAGGGGCCCGCATGGAAGAATGCCGAGGACAAACCCTGCCACTGATGCAAAACTGTTCTTGATGCCAGTTATTCTGTATTCAGGCAATACCAGATTCAACACCCCCATCATAAAAAAAATTATCCCGCCAGAAAACCACAGCAGTCTGTCGTTGCTGATTTTTGCTACAAACTGCGAAGAGTATCCAGCAAGCCCTCCAAGAATAATATATGAAACAATTTTCCCTGCATGAAAAGAAATATATCTGAAAAATGATTTCCTTATGCTAATGTTTTTCTCAGAAATAAGCGGGATAAGTACCCATCCGCACGACAGAGCACAACTTGAACTCCCGAGAACAAGTCCACTTATAAAAAAATTCAAAAGCAAATGCCAGTTCACAAATCATGCTCCGAGAATACCTCTGCCTGAAATGTGAATAGTTCTGTATCAGGTTTTTTCCATGCATCCGGCTCAAGACCTGCCTTATGAGAACACAGAGCAGAAAGAAACTGTTCTTTTGTCCAACCGGTTTCATCTGCCACCTGGGGAAGAAAAACTCCCTGCCTGTTTCCCTTTCTCACGATTACCCCATCCCTTCCAAGCACAATATCTTCAGGACTTGAAACCTTTGCAGGTACTGTCAATACTGAAATTTCTATTTCTATTTCTTTCAGTTCCTTCAAACTTACAGGCGGAAATCTGGGATCCCCAGTGGCAGATTCAATAGCCATTGACCGAACACCTTCAACAAGAGATTCCTGAGGAATAATCATGCCAATGCAACCGCGCAGCTGGTCATTTTTTCGCAGGGTAACAAAAACACCCCTTTTCTCAAGAAGAACAGGGTCTGTAATTTTAAGGTCCGGTAGTTTTTTCCCTGCAAGAAAATATTCAAGGGTCTGCCTTGCAATCTTCAAAAGGGTCTCCCTTTGTTTCCTGTCAAACATTGCGCCTCCCTTTTTGTCCTGCTGTTTTTTTGTATCCTTATAGATTGCCATCGCCGCATAGCCAACAACCTGACTTTTGTCTTTTGTGGCTTCATAAGATGTGGAATATCTCAACAGTTCTACCTTCAAGGGTGAAATCTTTGAAAGTGCTCTGAGACCCAGAAATACAGCACTTCCTCCGCATGCCTCCGCTTCTCCCTTTTTCATTGATTCAATAATTGAGAAGAATTGACCTTTCTCAATAATAGAAATAAATTTTTTGTCCTTTTGCTGTGCAATATCAAGTGGATAATAGTGTGAAAGGTCAGTGCTTATCACAACAAGTGAATTTTTGGTTTTCTTGATAACAGGGGAAAGATAATTTGCGTATGTTTCAAGTTCCTGTTCATCCTCACATCCGACAAGAAGAGGAACAATCTTAAATTTCTCCTTTATTGCGTACTGAAGAAACGGAATCTGTACCTCAAGACCGTGTTCCGCATCAATTACCCTGTAGTCAACACGAAATCCCGGCCTGACGACAATATCAGAGACAATTTTTTTATCAACATCAACACTACCGAGCGGAGTTTTCCACGCATCCCTGTCGTCAGTGATAACACCGACAAAATTCGCACGATGGCTTCTTCCAATCAGAAAGACAGTGCTGATTTTCTTATTTCTCAACAAAGAATAAGCAGCACCTGCAGTCCTGCCCGAATAAATATAGCCGGCATGTGGAACAATCAATCCATCAGGTAATTCATGAGGTTTTGTTTTCTCAAAAAAAGTTGCGAGTTGACTCCGCAGATGCTTCTCATCAGAAGGATAGAAAGAACCAGAGAAAAACGGCTGCCTCACACTCGTAGAAAAGCACACTGCGGTAAATAAAAAAAATAAAACACCGGTTATTTTGTTTCCCACACACCGGCAATTTTTGCTCCGCAAAATCTGCATTTTCCCTTCTTTATATTGTTTTCAACAATTTCATAACCCCTTCTCTTTATTACAATTTTACCACACTTAGGACAAAATGTATTCTCGTACAGGTTTCCATAAACATTGCCTATGTACACATATCTCAAACCGGATTTTTTCGCAATCTTATATGCTTTTTCCAGTGTTTTATAAGGAGTTGCCGTAAGGTGGGCAAGTTTATACATCGGCTGGAACCTGCTGAAATGGATAGGTGTATCAGGACCAAGATTGTTTTTTACCCAGTCGCAGAGCTGTTTTATTTCAGAATCACTGTCATTATAGCCAGGCACTATAAGGGTTGTAATTTCTATCCAGATCTTATGTTTCTTCATAATTTTCAGTGTTCTTAAGACATCATCAAGTCCTCCACCGCAGATGTTTCTGTAATAGTCCTGAGAAAACCCTTTTAGGTCAACATTTGCAGCATCTATAAACGGCAGAAGCGTTTCCAGCGGCTCCTGATTGATATAGCCCGCAGTGTGCATAACATTTTTTATACCTGCAGAACGTGCGATCTTTGCTGTATCAAGCATGTACTCATAAAAATTAACGGGTTCAGCATAGGTATACGCGATTACAGGACAATTTTTTTCTTTTGCAAGTTTCACCACTGATTCAGGAGAAAGGGATATGTTTCTTGTTTCTTCAGGTGAGAACTGAGAAATCTGCCAGTTCTGACAGAAAAGACATCTCAAACTGCATCCTGCTGATGCTATTGAGAATGCTCGTGAGCCGGGTAAATAATGGAAAAATGGTTTCTTTTCAATCGGGTCTATTGCCACAGCACATGGCTTACCATAGCCCATCGCATACAAAACACCATTGATGTTTTTTCTCGCTCGGCAGAGTCCGTATTTACCTTCTGGAATCAGACAGTTTCTCGGACATAACCTGCACTGGACTGATTGTTCCTCAACCTTTTCAAAAAAAAATGCCCTGTGAAACTTTTCCTGCCCGTAGCAGCCCGCATACAGTCCAAAAATCAATAGAAAGAATAAAATTCTATTCTTCATCTGCTTCAACTGAGTTAATGAACTCAAGCATTCTTTGATAGTGAGTTCCCTGCCAGTAAATTCTACTGCATCTTTTGCATTGAGAAAAATTTTTCTGTGTTTTTCCAACATATTCTGGAACATAGATTAACACATCTTCTAACTTCTTTTTTTCAAGAGGTAAATTACACAAACTGCACAGCGTAAAAAACTTCTCCCTGTCAAATTTCAGGTTTGATTTCTTCTTGACCTCTCTCAACTGTAACCGCAGGTTTTCAGACTCAATAAAAATAGAAATTGGCCTATTCTGACTTACAAAATTCCGATCGCGCGTAAGTACAATCCGGCCCTGGTTCCTTGCCCTGTACGAAAGAAAATACTTATCCCTTCCTGAAAAATACTCTGTATCAAAACCAATAATTCTCAGCCATCTTGCTAAACTACCGAGCATGCCATCTGCAATAAATTTAATTTCGCTCCGCATAAAAACATTTTACTCCATATAGCGAAACTACTGCAAATAAATTCAGCCCTCCAGAGAAGAAAAATAGCGGTGTGGGGATTTGGCGGTCCTCGCTCCCACTACGCTCGGACTCGGCCCACCGCATAGGTC
>DYKA01000167.1 GCA_020722805.1 Vermiphilus sp. | reverse complement strand
TAGATTAAACTATGCTGTTGCAAAGTAAAAAGACCAAATTTGCCAAAGTTCAGTATTATAAACCAAATTAGAGAGACATAATGAAGGAAAAATTTTTACTTGACACTGATATAGGAAGTGATATTGATGATGCTGTCTGTCTCGCTTACCTGTTTGTAAATCCTGATTGTGGCCTGATGGGGATGACTAAGTTTACTCCTGCAGAAGAAAGTTTTTGTGATATATCGGTTGATGTTAATCCTGACTTATTCTTTCAGCATTTCTTTTCCTTTTTTATTTAAGGGCTGATTTGTTTCTGCAGATAATATTCTTGAGAAGGAGGCTGTTATGGAAAAAGTTTATTTTAGCATGCAGGCAAAGATTTACTTTGAAAGTGGCGGATTGGAAAAATATCTGCCCGAAATAAAAAATTATGGAAGAAAGGTTCTTATCGTCAGCGGGAAAAATTTTATTTTCAGGTCCGGGCTTTATGACAGGTTATCAAAGATACTTTCAGATAGAAAGATTGAGCAGGTTTTGTATTCTGATGTTAATCCCGAACCCGATACTTATGACGTGGAAAGAGGGTCTCGTATATGCAGAAAGGAGAATTGCGATTGTATCCTTGCTGTTGGAGGAGGCAGTGCGATAGACGTGGGAAAGTCAATAGCGGTACTTTCTACCAACAGCGGGGCAATCAGGGATTATTTTGGTGAGAGGGAATACGAAAATGAACCTCTTCCTGTTATTGCTGTTCCCACAACCTGCGGGACAGGAAGCGAGGTGACGAGATTTGCCGTTATAGTGGACAGGGAAGGACGTACAAAAAAGACGATAAGCAGTGAAAAAATTATCCCAAAGATGTCTATTCTGGATTCAGATTTACTGCAAACACTTCCGCAGAAACTCGTTATGGCAACAGGAATGGATGCTTTTTCGCACAGTGCAGAGAGTTTCCTTTCTGCAAGGGCTGACCATATTTCAAAACTCTTTGCAAAGGATAGCCTTAAACTCCTCAAGAAATTTCTCCCTGAGGCATACAGAGAGCCGGATAATGTGAATGCCAGGGAGAGAATTTTTCTTGCTTCCCTGCTGGCAGGTTTTTCTATAAATAGAACAGGAACCATTGTTGTTCATGGTATGGGTTATTCTCTCACAATAAAACGCAATATTCACCACGGTACAGCCAATGCTATACTGCTTCCGTATGTTTTTGAATATTTAAAAGAAAATGGTTACGGCGAGGAGATATCTGAACTGGAAGAAATCTTGGGAGATACAGGCAAACTGAAAAATTTTGTGCACGACATAGGACTGCCTTCAACCTTGAAAGAGACGGGTTTTACGCAAGGAGATATAGATGAACTTTCAGAGTTGTCTGTCATTGGAACACAGAGGTCGCAGAAGAATATGAAAATTCAAATGAACAGAGACAATTTTAAAAAAATTTTGCAGGATGCATTGTAAGAGGTCTTATCAGAATCATCTTGGCTATTTGAAGTCTCAGATTTGAGGTTAGTGCAAGGTACAATGATAGGTGTGTGCCCACTGTGGCACATGCCTGAGAACCTTAATAATTCATGAAAGAAGTAATTGAAATTTGCCAAAGTTCAGGTAACCAGTTCAGAGTCAGCCTCCAGGAAACTTACCTTCTCCACTGCCCCAAAAGTTTCCCGTTTAAAGAGATATTTTTATGGATACTGAAAGCAATACAAAGATTGGTTTTAGT
>DYKA01000052.1 GCA_020722805.1 Vermiphilus sp. | reverse complement strand
TCATAATAATTTATTCTACAACCTTCAGAAGAGTTTTTCCAATTTTCACCGGTAGCCAGCGGACTGGCTTCTTAAATTTGACAAAAACAACTTATGAAAATAAAATAGGTTTCGGGTTTATAAGTTATGAACTTCATAAGGAGTAAAATTGAGAACAATTGCCATAATAAACCAGAAAGGTGGTTCCGGAAAAACGACAACCGTCGTAAATGTAGGTTCAGCAATAGCAGAAGCGGGACATAAGACGCTTTTGATTGACCTTGACCCGCAGGCGCATACAACAATCCATCTTGGATTTGAACCGTTTTCACTGGAAAAATCTGTGTATGATGTCCTGGTTAATGAAACACTTTTTGATGATGTTTTGATTCAAACAAGAATAAAAAATTTGTTTTTGATGCCTGCGAAGATTGAACTTGCGAGCGCAGAGATTGAAATGGTCAATACAATAGGAAGGGAAATCGTTTTGAGAGAGGCACTGAAAAAGTCAAAAAATAGTTTTGATTACATTCTTATTGATTGTCCCCCTTCACTCGGACTCTTGACACTCAATGCCCTTACGACTGTGTCTGAGGTTATTATACCAATTCAGGCAGAATTCTTTGCACTTGAAGGGCTCACAAAACTCATTCAGACAATTCAGATAGTAACTGAAAGGATAAATCCTTCAACCCATATTTCCGGTGTTCTGATAACAATGTTTGACAAAAGAAAAAATATCTGCAAGGAGGTCGCCCAGAAAGTGAAGAACCACTTTGACAAAAAGGTGTTCAAAACAAAAATCAGAGAAAACGTTAAACTTGCTGAGGCACCGAGCTTCGGCCTCACAATATTTGAATTTGCCAGAAATTCACACGGGGCAGAGGATTACAGAAAACTTGCAAGAGAAATTCTAAACGGAGGAAAGTATGAAAAAGAGCGGATTGGGAAAAGACCCTCTAAGCTGGATAACATCAACAGTACCAGAAAAACAAAAGAAAAGAAAAAATGAAACAGGACAAAAAGCATTTGTGCCGGCAAAAATTCCAAAATTTCAGACATTTGAGGTAAAACTCACAGTGCCTTTTTCTGAACAACACATTGTCTTTCTGGACCACCTGCAAAGAGAAATATTGAAAAACAGGCAACGCGAGTATAGAAAAGAAAGAATTACAAAAAATTCAATAATCAGGGCATGCATTGATGCATTCAAGGATGTTTCCCTCAACCTGAAAGATATCCCTGACGAGAGGATGCTGGTTGAAAGATTAAAAGAAAAAATAAAGAGGTAAAATCTTCACCTTAAGTTTCATACTTCCAGAGGTCTTCAATCTTTTCACGCCTTCTGCAGCATATAACCCTGTCACCCGAAACCAATACTTCTGCTGGCTTTGGCCTTCCATTGTAGTTTGAACTCATTGAAAACCCGTATGCACCCGCCCCCATCACGGCAAGCAAATCCCCTGATGAAAGATCCTGAGACAATAACCTTTCTTTTCCGAGAAAATCGCCGGTTTCACAGACAGGACCAACAATATCATAGACAATCTTTCTTCCGCTTTTTTTCGTAACAGGAATAATCTCGTGATAACTACCGTACAAAGATGGCCTTATCAAATCATTCATCCCTGCATCCACAATCAGAAAATTTTTTGTGTCTGTATGTTTTCTGTAAACAATTTCAGTCAGCAGTATACCCGCATTTCCAACAATGAATCTGCCTGGTTCAAAAATTATTGATGCTTCAGAAAAGTATTTCATAAAAAAACCAGAAATTTTCTCCCCGAAACTTTCAATTGATTCAACCTTCTCATCTCTGTATGGAATGCCGAAACCACCGCCGATGTCTATGATTGAAGGTCTGAAATCAGTCCTTCTCAGAAAATCCCTGACCTTGCTCAATGCCTCAATGTAAGGAGCGGAATTCTTTATGTTTGAACCAAGATGAAATTGAATTCCTTTGATTCTTATATGTCTGAAATCCTGTCTGTTTTTGAGAACAGATCCAACCTCTTTGATAGGCATTCCAAATTTCGTTTCTTTTCTTGCCGTTTTCGTATAGTGGTGTGTGTCAACATTTACATCAACGTTTATTCTCAAACTTATGTCCGCAACCCTTCTCAGTTTTCTGGCGATACTGTCTATTGCTCTTAATTCCTCAACACTTTCAACTGTGAACAAAAATATACCGTTTTTAATCGCAGAGATGATTTCTCTTTCTGTTTTTCCGACACCGGCAAACACAATTTTTTTCGCTGGAAAACCTGCTTTCAGGGCTTTGGCAAGCTCGCCGCCCGAAACAATATCAACCCCGCAATCCTGTTTTCTGATTAATTTTAGAACCCGCAGGTTGCTGTTTGCCTTCATTGAATAACAGATCAATGGATTAACCCTCCTGAAGGAATTTCTTATGCGTGAAATCTGATTCTTTATATGGCCAACACTATAGACATACAAGGGAGTACCAAATTTTTTGCATATTTTTTCTGCAGAAATGTCTTCAATAAAAAGTTTGCCGCCGGTATATCTGTAGAGATTGCCAGAAATTATCCCAAGATACTTTTCCATTTTTTAATCTCTTTTTGCACCTGTCTTATTCCTGTACCGCCTGAAGATTTTTTGTTTCTAACTGACATATGTGCGTCAAGCCCTCTGATGAATTTGATAGTATCAGCCCCACAACCCATTTCAGTCAGTATCTTTTCGTCCACCTCTGAAAGTGGAATATTTTTTTCAGAAGCAATACCAGCAATTCTGGAAACAATATGATGTGCCTGCCTGAAAGGAATCCCTTTTCTCGCAAGGAATTCTGCAATATCGGTTGCCTCTATTTGTCCGGATTTACAGGCATCTTTCATTCTTGAGAAATTGAAGCGGGCTTTTTTAATGATTTCTGACATAACGATCGCTGAAAGGAAAGAAATCTCGCACGTCTCAAACAAAAATCTTTTATCCTCCTGCATATCCCTGTTGTATGAAAATGGAAGCCCTTTCATAAGCGAGAAAATTCCTGTAATGTTTGCGATGACAGTTGAGGTTTTTCCTCTCAATAGTTCAAGGACATCAGGGTTTTTCTTCTGCGGCATAATGCTTGAACCAGTGCAAAAATCATCCGGTAAATCAACTAACCCAAAAAAAGGAGAATTCCAGATTATAAGATCTTCTGCAATCCTTGAAAGGTGAACCATCAATATCCCGAGAACAGAAACTGTCTCAAGAATATAGTCCCTGTCGCTAACAGCATCAACACTGTTGGAGAATACCCTGCTGAAGCCAAGTTTTCTCGCAGTATATTCAGTATCAATGTCAAAGGATGTTCCAGCACAGGCACAAGCACCAAGAGGAGAAATATCAATGCGTTTAAGTGCATCTGATATTCTTTCGCGGTCTCTCTCAAGCATTGAAATATAAGCAATAAGATGATGTGAAAAAAGAACCGGTTGTGCTGGCTGAAAATGGGTCATCTCGGGTATGCAAAAACCAAAGCACTCCTCTACCCTGCCTAAAATTGTTTTCTGAAGCAGAACAATTTTCTTGTTTATCTCAGGTATTATATATTTCAGATAAAGTTTTTCATCAAGAACTATCTGATCATTTCTTGACCTTGCTGTATGGAGCTTGCCACCAACATCTCCAGTTATTTCAATAAGACGCCGTTCAACCGCTGTGTGGATATCCTCGTCCTCCTTCTTAAAAATAAATGTTCCATTATTTATCTCTTTAAGAATCTTTTTCAGGCCTGATATTATTTTTCTTCCTTCCTTTTTGGGAATAATCTTCTGCTTCACAAGCATTTCAGCGTGAGCGATGCTGCCTGCCACATCAAATGAAGCAAGATTTCTGTCAACATCAATTGAGAATGTGTATTTCCTGGCGATTTCGTGCATACCCCCTTTTAATCTTCCTGTCCATAGATAACCCATCATGGCTCCGGTCTGGATGATAAAATGTAGTTTTTTTATGATTTTATCAAAAGTATTATAATAATGCAATTAAATACGCAGAAGAAAGGAAATATATGAGCAAAAAACTCGTGATAGTGGAGTCGCCTACAAAGGCAAGAACAATAAAGTACATACTGGGTTCCGAATATACGGTTAAGGCTACACTCGGACACATTCGGGACCTTCCCGAACGAACATTCGGCGTTGACCTTGAAACCTTTAACCCCGTGTATGAAGTACTTCCGAAAAAAAAGAAAATTGTTGCCTATCTTAAAAAACTTGCAAACCAGTCAGATTCCATTTTTCTGGCAACAGATGAAGACAGAGAAGGAGAAGCAATTGCATGGCATACAGCAAGCATTCTTGGTAAAGATATAAATGAACTGAAACGGGTTGCCTTTCATGAAATAACAAAAAATGCTGTTCTGGAATCCTTTAGAAATCCACGAAGGATTGATATGAACCTTGTTTCAGCGCAGCAGGCAAGAAGAATTCTTGACAGAATTGTCGGGTATACCCTGAGTCCATTGCTCGGAAGGAATCTTTCTGCAGGAAGGGTGCAATCCGTTGCCCTTCAGTTGATTGTGGTCAGAGAAAAGGAAATTCAGGACTTTATCCCGGAGCCATACTGGATAATCAGGATACTTGTTGACCGCAACGGAAACCAGTTCAGAATGAGGTTGATTTCCATTGACGGAGAAAAAATAGACTCACCAGGAATAAAGAAAAAGGAAGATGCTGAAAGACATATAAACAAAATAAGAATCTGTAATGAACTAACAGTAGTAGATGTCAGTAAAACGATGAAAAAAACAGGACCATATCCGCCTTTTATAACGAGTTTACTTCAGCAGGAAGCTTCAATCAAACTCGGATTCAGTTCATCAAAAACTATGCTCATAGCACAAAAACTTTATGAGGGAGTACCTCTTGATAAGAAGATACCAGTGGGTTTGATTACATATATGAGGACTGATTCTCCTTCTGTCTCAAAACTTGCACAGAACCAGGCGGCAAAGTTCATTAATGAAAATTTTGGTTCGCAGTATGTTCCTGAAAAACCGCCTCACTACATTGCAAAGTCATCAGGCTCACAGGAAGCACACGAAGCCATACGACCAACTCACATAAACTACACTCCTGATCACATAAAGAAATACCTGGACAGGGATTGTTATCTCCTTTATAAAATGATATGGAACAGGTTTATTGCCAGTCAGATGAAACCTGCCCAGATAGAAACACTGAAAGTGCTTGCAGATGCGGGTGGATACATCTTTGAATCTTTCAAATCAAAAGTGGTTTTTGATGGATTTACAAAAATCTGGCAGATAAAAATGGATGAGGGAGAATTAGAAATCCCGGATGATATCGCTGTGGGTGATAAACTGAAACTTGTTGATGTTATCCCTGAAGAAGAAAAAACGAAACCACCCTCCAGATATACTGAAGCCTCCCTGATTAGAACTCTTGAAAAATTCGGCATTGGAAGACCATCCACCTATGCACCCACCATAAGCATACTTCTCAGAAGAAAGTACGTTAGGAAAGAAAAAAAATTTTTTGTGCCCGAGAAACTTGGAATTATGGTTTCAGATGCTCTTTCAAAATATTTCCAGGATGTTATCAATGTTCAGTTCACTGCAAAAATGGAAGAAGATCTTGATAAGATTGCCGAAGGGAAAAAAGACAGTTTAGAACTGCTGAAAGAATTTTATAGTAATTTCAAACCATCCCTTGACAGGGCATCGTCTGAAATAGATATAAAAATTGATAGAAATGCAAATCAAAAAGAACAACCCAATGAAAAAATAGAAAAAAGTTGTCCGAAATGCGGAAGGCCGCTTGTAATCAGAACCAGCAGATATGGGAAATTTATCGGCTGTACCGGATTTCCAAAATGCAGGTATACAGAAAAGATTGAAAAATGATTATAATTCCAGCTATTGATTTGAAAAAAAGTAAGGTTGTGCGGCTTCACAAAGGCAAATTTGAGCATACAACATCATACGGAATTGAGCCGGAAGATATTGTGAAGGATTTTGTATTCAAGGGAGCCCGCCGCATTCACATAGTGTCTCTTCTTGGAGCGAAAAGCGGGAAAATTCTTGAGGAAGATACCCATACAATTGAGAAAATGGTCAGGATCAGAGATATAGCGGCTTTTGGAAAATGTGAAATCCAGCTTGGCGGAGGTCTGAGGAGAATTCAGGAAATAACGAAATTCTTTAATATGGGAATTGATTACCTAATTATGGGCACCGCAATAATCCTCCCGCAACTACTTGAGCTGAATTTTTCTCTCAGCGATATTGCCAGGGCGTACAATCTTGCAGACATAAGGTTTGATGCCGATAAGGAAATACCTGAACCAGATATAATGGACAGAATGACTCCGGAAATGAAGAAAAAGATTATCATCAGTATAGATGTTTCCAGAAGTTCAGTAGCCCTGAGTGGATGGCTTGTCACAATTCCTCTTGAACCGTCCTATGTCATAAAAAAACTTGTTGAAAAAGGGTTTTCTAAATTTATGATTACGGATACAACAAGGGATGGAACTCTGAACGGAATAAACATTGAAACATTCTCGCATCTAATAAACAAATCCATGGAACTGGCTGGAGAGAACATAGAGTTTATTATTGGCGGTGGAGTTGGATCACAACAGGATATTGAAACAATCGTGGAATCAAAGATTCCTGTTTTTGGGGTCGTTATTGGAAAGGCATTGTATGAACAAAAAGTGCAACTGCATACTCTTATTAAAAAATTTCAAAAACCATGAGAAAAATTTATAGAACACTCCTTTTCTTGATTTTTTTATTTGCCGGATTTACGCCGCATCTTTTGTGCGCACCCGCAGAGGTTGAAACTGTGAACAATCAGTATTATCTGCCCAAAATAATGGAGCTGATATCCGGTGCTGAAACATCTATAAAAATTATCATGTATAACATGACATGGTACAGCAAGTATCCTGACAGTGCTTCAAACAAGATCATCAACAAACTCTGCCAGGCCGCAAAAAGAAAAATTGAAATTACAGTAATCTTGAACCAGGACAGGTTCAAAGATGGTAAGATAGCAAATGAAAACAGTGAGGCAGGAGAAATATTAAAAAAGTCAGGTGTAAATGTACTTTATGACCCTGTTGACCAGATTACACATGCAAAACTTATCATAGTTGATGACAGAATTGTTGTTATAGGAAGTTTTAACTGGTCTTACTACAGCATTGAAAAAAATAATGAGGTCGCCGTTGTTATTGACTCAAAAGAAATTGCACGGCAGTATGTGAAATACTTTACAAACATTGCAGTAAGAAGTTCTCCTGAGCCGGTCTCTCCCTAAAACTTTTTCTTATCCTTAAGAACCTTGTACTTAAAACTGTCAACAAGCGCCTCCCAGGATGCCTCAATAATATTTTCAGACAAACCGATTGTTCCCCATGTTTCATTCTCATCCATTGACTCAATAAGCACCCGCGTTATAGCACCTGTTGCCTTCTCAGGGTGAAGAATTCTCACTTTATAATCGGTTAGTTTAAGGCCTGAAAGATATGGATAAAACGGAATCAGTGCCTTCCTCAAGGCATTATCAAGAGCATTAACAGGACCATTCCCTTCAGCAACAGTATATTCGGTTTTTTCTTCCACCTTTATCTTCACAGTTGCCTCAGCAACAATGCCTGAATCTCTTTCCTCAACAATCACGCGAAAACCCTCAACATGAAATGGTTCTTGATAAAGCCCCAGCATTTTCCTCACCATCAGTTCAAAGGATGCCTCTGCGGCTTCAAACTGGTAACCACGTTTTTCAAGTTCGCCAACCCTATCAAGGATTTTTTTGATGATTTCCGGCCGCATCTCAAGATGGTATTTACCAAGTTTCTGCAGGATTGTACTTTTTCCTGAAAGTTCAGAAACAAGAATTCTTCTTTGATTACCCACCTTTTCAGGATGAATATGTTCGTAGGTTCTTGGATTCTTACTAACAGCATCAATATGTACGCCTCCTTTATGAGCAAAGGCACTGTATCCAACAAACGGCTGGTTTCCTGGAGGAATAATATTTGCTATCTCGTATACATATCTTGATAAACTTGTAAGTTGTTCAAGATGGTCTTCCTCAAGACACTTGAAACCCATTTTAATCTGCAGAATTGGAATGACAGCGGTCAAATCAGCATTGCCACATCTCTCGCCAATGCCATTCACAGTTCCCTGGACATGTACTGCACCAGCCCGGACTGCAGCGATAGAATTCGCAACTGCTGTACCAGAATCATTGTGTGCATGTATGCCAACAGGCACCCCCACCAGACCCACAATCTTTCTTATCATCTCCTCAATCTCAAACGGAAGCGTGCCGCCGTTGGTATCACACAGAACAAGTCGTTCTGCACCACTCTGCTGGGCAACAAGCAATGTTTTCAAGGCATACTCCGGATTTTCTTTGTACCCATCAAAAAAATGCTCTGCGTCAAAGAAAACCGTCTTGCCCTTTGATTTAAGAAATTTGATGGAATCTTCAATGAGACGAAGATTTTCTTCAAGCGAAATTCTGAGAACGTCCCTCACGTGAAGGTCCCATGATTTGCCAAAGATTACTATGACATCTGTTCCAGAATTAACAAGTGCCCTGATGTACGGGTCTTTTTCCACAGAAAGATTTTTTCTTCTTGTGCTTCCAAATGCAACAAGTTTGCTGTGCTTTAAAAGCCTGTCTGCCATTATTCTGAAAAACTCTTCTGCCTTCGGATTTGAACCAGGCCAGCCACCTTCAATAAAATCAAAGCCGAATCCATCAAGTTTTTCAGCAATCTTCATCTGGTCATGCAGGGTGAAAAAAATAGATTCTCCCTGTGCCCCATCCCTGAGGGTTGTATCGTAAATCTCAATTTTTCTTTGTTTTTCCATGTCTCATTATTTTACTTTTTGCAGGAAGGCATGTCAAAAATACGCTTTCAAAAGTAATACCGCACGAATTGTTTCAATAATGCCGATTGCGATAACCATAATTAAAGTTATTTTGCTGAATTTCTCATCAGTAAGAAGGTTTTTTATTTTAATGCCAGAGCAGCCCGTAAGAGCAGGCAAGAAAAAAATCACATAAATTATTTTGCTTATTGTTTATTGTGTTTTCCCCGGGCATGGTAATTTCATCTGAGCCTGTAGTATTATTAATCTTTCGCAATCTTTTGTTGCCGGGAGTGTTATCGTGAAGCCCACAAAAGTCCCCTTCTTGTAATTTCTCTCACTTCAAAAACGTCAAAGTCTGCCCTCACATGGCCAAGAGATGAATAAAAAACTTTTCCTTTCCCGTATAATCTCTTCCACACAACAGGCATCACACAACCTTTAATCCATGGGTAATAATCCCCGGTAAAAGTGGTTGTTGCAAGTACCTCGTTTGATGGATCCACATGCATATAATACTGTTCTGATTTTATTTTAAAATCCTTTATTCCTTCTGTAATCGGGTCTTTCGTCTTCATAATATTGACCTTGTACTCCACTATACCCCCTGGATGAGCAACCCACTGGCCACCAACCATAAACTGATACGAAGGATTATTTCTGAATGCGTCTCCCATTCCACCGTGCCATCCGGCTATTCCGGCTCCTGCCTCAACCGCTGTAAGTAAGTTCTTTTCCTGTTCTGCTGTTATGCTGCCCATTGTCCAGACAGGCACAATCAAATCTATCTTTGAACAAGATTCTATGTCAGTAAGAAAATCAAGGGATTCAGAAATTTTTACCTCATAACCTTCATTCTTCATAATTTCTGAAAACAGTTCCACGCATTCTTTTGGTTGATGTCCCTCCCATCCACCGCATAAAAATAATACCTTTTTTCTCACAATTCCTCCTTCTTTTGTGCAGATTGAACAAGTTTTTTACCATACATATTAGCATGATTTCAGGTCAGTTGTTGTACAAGCTGGGTATTTAGGTAACACTTTTGCTTTCTGTTTTTGATGGTGTCATATAACCTAAGTAAATATTAAATTACTGGAACTTGGACAAACTCTTGGCAAAATCAAATTGGGGGGTATAATGGAAATAAGATGGGAAAAATTAAATTAACTTTTTCTGTCTTCTTTCTTATTTTTAGTTTTTCCTTTCCTGCTTCTTTAACAATACAGGGCAATTACTTCAGGAAAGTTGACAATAAAGATAAAGGGACCATCCATATTTTCCTTTACAATAATTCTTCAAACCTAGTAAAAATAGAAAAGATTTATTATAATGGAGAGGAACTCATTGATATGACGAATGATTACTGTATCTGGTATCAAACAACACTACCAATAATAGAACCAAACCAATTTGCAGATTTAAAAATAAAGTTAAGATACAATACAAACAAACTGATAAGAATAGGATTTACAGATACAGAAGGTGGAGGATATGAAAAGGTAATAGAACCTAAAGTTTCTAATATAAAGATTTGTGGTGCTTACTTTGATAATCAACTTCAAACTCTTTACTTCTATCTTCAAAATATATCTACCACCGTCTCTACAATAAAGAAAATATATCTGAATAGAAAAGATATAACTGATTATTCTTACATTCCCCAAAAAACTATCCATCCTGAGGAAAAAGTACCTGTAATAATAAAGATGAAAGAAAAAATTACCTCTGGAGAATACATTTATCTTGAAATAGAAACAGATAATGAAAAAATACCACAACTTATAAGAGCATACTCATTTCTTGTTATACAGGGCTATGGTGGAGATACGAGAGAAGAATTATATTTTAATAAAGAAAGATTTGACTTTGACTATAGAGAAGAAGAGATTGAAAAATTTAAAAGCCTGCCAGAATATAAAGCTTGCCATATATTTGATGACCCTGCCTGTGGAGATGGAATAAAAAACCAACTCCTTGGAACAAATGCAAAAGAGATAATAAGAAGGACAGAAAAATTTTATCAATACGACAAAATACATCCGATATTTCTTTATGGTTGTGAACATATGAAACCCGATAATTACTTCATTTATGCAGATGTAGTGGATATATTTGTAGTTGACCCATATGAAATTGTTAATTATCACAAGAGACCTGAAGAGGATGCTTATTATGTATCATTAGCAAAACTTGCTTGTGAGCCAAAAATATTATGGACAATACCAGAAGCATTTGCACATCTAGGAAGAACAAGATTCCAGACACCCGAAGAAGAAAAAATTATAGTTTGGTCAGAGATAGGAGAAGGGAGTAAAGGGATATGGTATTTTGTTTATGATTTAAAAGTAGGTTATCCAGCAAATAAACAATTGGAAGAAGAGATAAAAAAGATAAACTGGGAATTACAGAAATTAAAAGATTATATTGTTATAAGTGAACCATTTAAATTAGCAAAAACAGAAATAGAAAAAATTACACCATATACTCTTTTATGTGGAGATAAAGGGATAGTTCTTATTTTAATTAATAATGACCATCAAAGTTTTTTTGAACAAGATAAACAACCATTTATTTATACACCAAAAGAAAATTTCAAAGTAAAAGTAAATATTCCTGACTGGTTAAAAGTGAAAGAAGTAAAAGAAATAAGATATCAAGAAGAGAAAAAAATAGAATACAAAATAGAGGAAAACAAATTAGTAATTCCGATAGATACTCTTGATGTAACAAGACAGTTTTTAATAATAACTGAAAGAAAATGAAACAATTAATTTTGGTAGGATTTTTATTATCAAACATCACTACTGTCCAATAAAAAGTTTACTAAAATAGGCTCAGTTGATAAGAAGGTTC